>JAFATZ010000362.1 GCA_019243675.1 Ktedonobacteraceae bacterium
GCTTCAAGCTCCGGCGGTAAGACAAAGTTCATAGCATCAGTGCCAGGTAGGGCCACAAGGATGGGCTGTGCAGGCATTGATCGGTAACCATTCATCGGTGTTCTGCTTTCTATGCGAGTGTGCGGGCTGCATAGCGGCCACTTGGAAGTGTTCCAGTAATCAGTTGAACTAGACCAGGCACGCTCACTTCGGGCAGTGGTCGATCACTGATATCTTCACCGGGAAATGCTTCCTGATGCATCTGTGTGCGCATATCACCAGGATCAACCCAATAGATACGCAGTGAGGGATTCTCAGCGGCAAGAATGTGCGAGAGCTGTTCGAGTGCGGCCTTGCTTGAGCCATAACCACCCCAGCCAGCATAAGCCTCGACAGCCGCATCACTGGTGATATTGATGATACAAGCCGCGGGTTTGAACTGATGCTGAAGCTCCTGCACAAGGGCAAGCGGAGCTATCACATTGGTGCGATAGACCTGCTCAAGCACATCGAGCGGATATGCGAGCAGAGACGGCTGCGGACTAGGGCCGAGGAGACTTGCATTATTGACAAGAGCATCCAAAGGACCGACGCTACACACAGCGTCGGTGAGCACACGTCGGTGCTGCTCGTCAGTGACATCGCCAGGGATAGCGATCACAGCAGTATGTTGTGATAGTTCTGCTCGGACAGCCTCAAGCGCTTCGGCACCACGCGCATCTATGATTAAGGTCCATCCTTGCTGAGCAAGTTGGCGGGCAAGCGCGAGGCCAAGGCCACGGGAAGCGCCAGTAATGAGAGCAGAGTGAGTCATGATCTATCTTCCTTTCGAGTAACGAGTAGGAATCGTTTACTAGTTGTTCTCTACTCTACTACAAGACAGGGACAGATACATTGAGCGAGAGGACAGTATTTTAACTGTACATACGTACAGAAAGACTCAACAGCTAGCCCAAACCCTCGCCCTCGTTCCACTCTTCCTGAATCTTACCGCCTTGCAGATAAAAGATTTGGATCAAGGTGCGTGTTACTTGCGTATTGGTTGGGTCTCTATCTTCATGCCTACTTTGCTGGGTTCTGTGCCAGGTCGTGCGCACCACTACCTTATCCCCTTCTGCAATGAGATCATCAATAGTCACATACACACCAGGAAAGCCCGCACGAACCATAGTGAAATACTCTTTGACTCCCTGGGGACCAGGAATCTGGCTGGGTGTGGAGTGATCAATAAAATCGGAGGTAAAAAGCTCATCTACAATTGCTAGATTCCCCTGGTTTAACGCCTCTTCAAAGAGACGGCGAATGATGGTTTTGTTTTCTTCTACTGACACCAGCTCAGCTCCTTGCAATCTATTCTACAAGTTGCGCTACTCTTCTTGAGTTTGTGATAGATCAGGTGGCTGATCTTGCACTTGTTGTGCTTGGCGCTCTGCCGCACGGCGAAGACGTTCCGCTGCTCGTTGTTCTCTCTGCTGTCGGCGCTGCTCTTCTACTTCTGGGTCGACATTGATCACATTCATCGTGGTAGCAAGTCCCTGTGTGATAATCAGAGGAATTGCCTCAACTGCTCTGTCTTCGCCTCTTTCTAGTAAAATGCGCTCGTCAGTCGGAGGAATACCCAGAACGTAATGGATCGTATCCATGCGGTTATGAATGGGGCGACCAATGCCTATACGTAGGCGTGGTACGTTTCGGGTGTGCAAGTGGAGCAGGACATTTGCTAAGCCATTGTGACCAGCCGCGCTACCATTGGTGCGCAGGCGAACCTTGCCGACGGGCAGGTCAAGCTCGTCGTACACAATGAGTATATCTTCTGGCGGTAATTTGTACCAGTACACAAGTGGTCCGACCGCCTCTCCACTATTGTTCATGAGAGTAAGAGGTTTCACCAGTACTACTTTTTCGGGACCTATGTTGCCGCTACTAAGAACGGCACGATTACGGTGCTCGTTCCACTGCCAACCAAACTGTGTCGCCAGTTTGTCTACGACACGAAAACCAACATTGTGCCGGGTCTGTGCATATTGACTACCCGGATTGCCCAGACCAACAATAAGTTTCATTGAAAGAGCTAACGACCATATGCTAAGCGTAATGCCAGGTATGATGGCAGGCCTGCTTGGATGATCTTCTCCTGTGTCTTCTGGTATGCATAAGGTACACGATAGAATGTGAAACCGCGTTCTGTGTCATAAATCAAAAACGCAGCGCGAGGGTCACCGTCCCGTGGCTGGCCCACTCCTCCAGGATTAATAATGGCACGGTATCCTTTGGGAGCCTGCCAGAGTCCTTCGTGTGGAACTACTTTCTGATTTGTGATGCGAATCATACTCTGGCTCAGTCCTAGCAGAGCCAATAACTCCTCAATTTCACTATTGAGGCGATTCTCCGCGCCTGTAATCTCCTCTTCCGGCGTTATTGTATCGACTTGCTGCCCACTACCCTGACTTTCGTCTTGTTCCATCTGTTTTGAGCTAGATAGCTCATTAGCAGAATCTACAACGCCGCCAGACTGTTCTTGAACCATGTCGCTGAGATCATGCGACTGCAGAGGATCAGCCTCTATTGCGGCATGCTCTGTTGCAGTCGATTCCCTAGCTGCTTGCGCCATTGGATGCAACGCAGCCATTTTTATGGTTTCCTCGTCATCATCTTGCGTTGGATCAGGTTGGTTCCCATTCTCTTGCGACAAAACTACAGGTATGTTATTCTGTTCAGTATCACCGAGCGCCGATGTAGGCACACTAGCTGTAGAATCCGGTTGTTGAAATATCAGGGGAAAATGCGTGTGTCCAACGAGACAGTAGCGGCTCGTGAAGTGCTCAAAGCTACGCTCTGCCAGGGCTTCCGAGGTAAGATACTCCCATAACGGGCCATAGGGGCTACCATGCACAAGGGTACATTCTCCAATTTCCAGGCGTTCTGGCAATTGAGCAAGAAAATCGTAGTGCTCCTTCGTGAGCTGCTTTGCTGTCCATTCAGCCGACTGGCGCGCCGCTGGACTAAAGTCATCTAGATCGATTTTGCTGACCGCTGCCCAATCATGATTGCCTGCAATTATGACATCAGTCCGTTCACATAGCTTCACGATACATTCGTTAGGATTAGGGCCATAACCAACTAGATCACCAAGAAACCAGATTTGGTCGATAGGTTCTTGTTGTGCAAGTTCATCTATTTTTGCCAGGACTGCTTCTAGTGCTTCTAAGTTAGCATGGATATCAGTAAATACTGCGTAACGCATCTTATTATACTCTATTCAAACTTTATGTTAACGGGTCAGTGACATTATTTTATCATAGAAAATCCTTTATGCATACCTATCTTCTCATATCTCTCACGAGATGGGAATCCCAAATCCCCAGTTGAGCAGTGCCACTGCATCATGAAAGCGGTGATCCGAATCGACATCATTCAGCAGAACTCCGATCAAGTGGTGGTTAGCGTGGGTAGCTGAGAATACTAGACAGTACCCTGCTTCCTGAGTGTAACCTGTTTTGGTGCCAGTTGCTCCTGGATAGGTCTGTAGCAGTGTATTCGTGTTGTCCCATGTGTACGCATGCGCTTGTGATGTAGGCGCAACGATATAACGCTGTGTCTGAACGACCTGTCTGAACAGCGGGAGAGTCATAGCATAGTTGGTTAGACGCACAAGATCCGCCGCTGTAGTGTAATGAGCAGGATTGGTAGTATTGTCAGAAAGGAGGCCATCTGGATTGGTATAGTGTGTTTGAAACAGATGCAGACGAAGGGCAAAGAGATTCATGCGCTGCACAAAGTTTGCTGGTGTTTGGGCTAGACCATCGGCAATAGCGATGGCAGCATCGTCTCCTGATGGCAGCATCAAGCCATAGATAAGATCGCGTAGAGGCAACCGATCACCGACAACCAAATTGGCACTGCTGCCATCATATAAATGCACCTCGTCATAGGCATCTTGCTTGATAGTGACGAGTTGATCGAGATTGCCCGTTTGGATGGCAATGAGCGCGGTCATTATTTTGGTAGTGCTAGCCATTGGCAGCGGTTTCTCGCCGTTGCTGTCAGCTAACACGCGACTTGTATCCGCATCGACCAAGTAAGCAGTGAATGCGCTTGTTGTCGGCGGCGGTCCGTGCTGAGTAAGTTCGGGTATAGTGATGGCAGGGGCCTGCCTCTGTGAAGCAGAAACTGGCTCTCTATGAGAGGTGAAAGCAAGCAAAGATGTTACAATTGCAATGCACAGGGCCAGCGTTATCAGGGTGATGGCAAGGAGACTACGGCGTATCATGACACACGCACCTATCCTGTGTACAGAGTGTAATAGCTTGTGTATTATACTCCGTACACAGGATAAGGGCAAATGAAATTTTGTGGTTGTGCGTGTGGGGTACTCCACACGCACAACCACAATTTATTGAATGAGAGAAGCAAAGCAGCCTTTATATAGCCGTGGGCCAGCGCTTATGATAGTCGGTTACTTTCTCAAAGGCGTGAGCGATGCGCAAGATGACATCCTCTTTGAAGGCATTGCCTAACAGTTGTAGACCAACGGGTAAGCCCGCGCTAAAGCCTCCAGGGATGGAGATGCCACAGATACCAGCCAAGTTGGCCGGAATGGTGAATACGTCCGACAGGTACATCTGGTACGGATCGGATATCTCGCCGATTTTGAAGGCCACAGTAGGACTAGTGGGACTCACTAAGGCATCAAAACGCTCGAAGGCTTTCTCGAAATCTTGTCTGATAAGTGAGCGTACCTTCTCTGCTTGCTTATAGTAGGCGTCATAATAGCCAGAGGAGAGCGCATAGGTGCCAAGCATGATACGACGCTTGACCTCTTGACCAAAGCCATACTGGCGACTCTTTTCCATAGACTCCCACATGTCGTCGGTGTCACGATAGGAGTAGCCATATTTCACGCCATCATAGCGTGCAAGGTTTGCACTGGCTTCAGCGGGAGCAATGATGTAGTAAGCTGCAACACCATACTTTGTGGAAGGCAGAGATACGTCGCTCACCTGCGCTCCTAGTGTGCGCAACGTCTCAATATCCTCGCGTACTGCCTTGACGACTCCGGGTTGTGTTCCCTCTACCCAGTATTCTTCTGGAACACCGATGCGCATCCCTTTAATGCTCCCTGTAAGTGCCACACTATAGTCTGGTACAGGTTGAGGAGAGGAGGTTGAATCACATGCATCTGGTCCAGCAATAGCCTGAAGTAGCAGAGCAATATCGTGTGCATCGCGTGCAAAGGGGCCGATTTGGTCAAGGGAGGAGCCAAATGCCACTAGGCCATAGCGCGAGACACGTCCATAGGTAGGCTTCAACCCCAACACGTTGCACAGTGCTCCTGGTTGGCGAATGGAACCGCCTGTATCACTGCCATACGCTCCCATTGCCATGCCTGCCGCCACCGTTGCTGCTGACCCCCCACTGCTGCCACCTGGCGTACGCTCAAGATCCCACGGATTGTGTGTAGGAAAGAATGCCGAGTGCTCCGTGGAAGATCCCATCGCGAACTCGTCCATATTTGTCTTTCCGACCATCACTATGCCAGCCGCGTGTAGGTGTTTCATCGTTGTTGCATCGAATGGAGGTTTGAAGTTTTCCAGCATACGCGAGCCACACGTGGTAGTAATCCCCTTCGTGCAGATGACATCCTTGATTGCTAGCGGAATACCCGTAAGTGGAGCAAGTTGTGTGCCGCTAGCGATGCGACGGTCTGCCTCTTTGGCTTGTTGTAATGCAAGCTCATCGGTTACTAGTGTAAAAGCCTTCACTTTGGGGTCTACTGCACGAATACGATCAAGGTGAGCCTGTGTTAGCTCAACAGAAGAGATTTTACGTTGTCGCAGCAATGTTCCGGCTTCGTGGATAGTCAACTCGTACAGTTCGGTCATCGTCTCTCACTCTCCCTCCAACACTGCATTGACCTTGAGAAAATTGTCCTCCTGGTCAGGAGCATTGGCTAGCAACGCCTCTGGTGAGTAAGAAGGTCGTGACCTATCTGGACGCATAATGTTGGTCAAGCGCGAAGCATGGGCCGTTGGCGAGACACCACTCACATCGGCCTCTTGTAGAATCTGTATATTTTCTAAGATAACGGAAAGCTGGCTGCCAAAAAGGTCTAGGTCTTGTTCGCTCATACCTAAGCGGGCCAACTTCGCCACATTTCTCACAGTTTCACGATCAATCATAGTGGTTCCCTCTCTGGCGCTAGTGTAGCATAGAGCACATGCGCTGTCGAGACCCTTCTTTTCGTGTTAGTACAATAGGCACAACAAAAGTATGAGATAAACCGTACAATAGTTGCAGTGTCATGTGATCGCAAAAGTGTCTCAGTCAACGAGGCGCTTTTGTGATAATATGAGATACACTATCACGTATAACAAGCGGAAAATATAGTTCAACGCTGATTGGAGAAAACGTATGCAGTCCGCACAGGACTTAGCGCATGCTGTACAACGCGTCACTAGGAATGTTGAACGAGTCATTGTTGGCAAAGCGGAGCAGGTCACCTTCAGCCTCATCGCCGTTATTTGCCGTGGGCATATTTTGATTGAAGATGTGCCCGGTGTCGGGAAAACTGTCCTTACTAAAGCTATCGCCCGCTCTATCGGGTGTACGTTTAAACGCATCCAATTTACGCCGGACCTGCTGCCAAGCGATGTAACAGGTGTCTCGGTTTACAATCAAAAGACTGGCAATTTTGAGTTTCGTCCTGGGCCAGTTATGGCACAAATCGTGCTTGCCGATGAGGTGAACCGTGCAACTCCCAAAACGCAGTCAGCCTTGCTAGAGGCGATGGAAGAGTCCCAAGTTACTGTTGATGGTATCAGCTATAGCTTACCCGAGCCTTTTATGGTGATGGCGACTCAAAACCCTATAGAGTATGAAGGGACATTCCCATTGCCAGAGGCTCAACTTGACCGCTTCATGATTAATATTAGCCTCGGCTATCCCAAGGCAGCCGAGGAGATAAACATTCTAGATAGTCATCAGCATCACCATCCACTGCAAGACCTAGCACAGATTATGGCTGCCGAGGAGCTGCTCTATATTCAACAGCAGGTGCGCACTATCCATGTTGATGCGTCTATCCGCGAATATATCGTAGCCATTACCCATGCCACCCGTCAGCATCAAAACGTGTATCTGGGGGCTAGTCCACGTGGCTCCCTGGCGTTGTGCCGTGGGGTGCAGGCGCTGGCTGCGATACGGGGACGAGGCTATGCCATTCCTGATGATGTGAAGCTATTAGCCAAGCCAACTCTTGCACATCGCCTCATCGTAACTCCGGCTGCGCGTGTGCGGGCAATCACGTCTACTCACATCTTGGACGAAATTTTGCAGAGCGTACCCGTGCCACATGCATGGGTTACTGGTGGAAAAGGACGTTAGCTCATGCGACCTTGGCAGCTTATCCTACTCATTCTCGTCTTGATCTTCTTCTCAGTCAGCAGCGGCTGGAAGGTGCTCTACCTGCTCACCTATGTACTACTCACCCTGTTCATTCTTTCCTGGCTATGGACGATCTATAGTCTGCGCAAACTCATCTTTCGTCGTGTGGCCTCAGAAAAGCGGGGGCAGGTTGGGGAGATATTTGAAGAGCGACTCACGTTGGATAACGTGAGTGCCTTGCCGAAATTGTGGGTACAAATCGTCGACGGTTCAACATTGCCGGGCCATCGTGTGGGCTATGTGGCGAGTATGGGTGGGCGTAAGCGTGCAACGTGGCGCGCTCGTACTGTCTGTAAGCAACGCGGACGCTTCCAACTCGGTCCTGTTACAGCGATAAGTGGCGACCCCTTCGGACTATTTCGACGGCACCTACTTCTCTCAGCACCACAAGAGATACTTGTGCTTCCTCGTGTCCTGCCTATCACCTCATTTACGCTCTTCAGCGGCGGTTTAGCTGGCAGAGGGCATAGCTCTCGGCGTGCTCTGCAGATGACCACAAATGCAACCACCATTCGCGACTATGTGACAGGTGACGCCTTAAATCGTATTCATTGGCGTTCCAGCGCCCATGCTAATAGATTAATGGTGAAGGAATTCGATCTGGACCCTGCTGTAGAGGTCTGGTTGTTTCTCGATCTGCATGAGAGTACACAAGCTGGTGAGGGGGAGCACTCGACGGAGGAATATGCTATATGCATAGCTGCAACGCTTGCAGCATACCTGCTGCGTCAAGACCTTTCGCTCGGCATGATCGTGAACGGCCAGAGGCGTGAGTTTCTTTCGTTAGACCGCGGTGACCGACAAATAGAGCGTGTGCTTGAATTGTTGGCAGCCGTCAGCGCAGGACCGGGACCACGGTTACAAGAGGCTCTGGCCCTAGATGCTCTCCATTTTGGACGTAACACCGTCGCCATAGTGATTACGCCCTCTTCCTCTCGTGATTGGCATGCAGGATTGCGCTATCTGCAGAGCCGTGGTGTGCAGGTAGTTGTCATAGGACTGGACGCTGCCTCTTTTGCAAATCAGGCCGCCGACGAAGATACCTTAGCGCTATTAGAAGGTGCGAGTATACCTGTGCTGCATGTACGTTGTAGAGACTCTTTGTCTGAGGTCTTGGAAAGTGCTTCCTATGCGCGTTCTATACAGCGGAGCTGATAACAATGCACGACGCCATCGTTGAACGACTCTCAAAACTTATCTCCGAGCCTCCTGAAGGTGAGAAAGAGTCTCGCAGGCCACTGTTTGAAATACACTTTGGTCTAGCCGAAGGCTGGTTCTCTCTGATCTTGCTTGCCGCAGTTGTCTACAGTACCATCTGGTGTGTGCAAGCTGTAGCATGGGTTGATCACCTCGGCTTGCTTACACCTATCACTGCCCTTGGCCTGCTTATCGGTGTGGCTGTTGCTAAGCAAAAGCGCTTTCCTAGTCTATCCGTGCATCTGAGTGTTATCACTTTTGGGTTACTTTTCGCTTTCTGGCAAACGGCGGGAGCTTTCTACCAAGGCAATATGGGTAGGCTTACCAACTCAATGTCTCGCTGGGTGGTAACGCTGTTTACAGGAAACAGCAGCAATAATACCGCCATTTTGCTCTTTTTCATGCTCTGCCTGGGATTTGCGCTTGCCTATACAAGTGCTTGGCTCGTGTATGGTGCGCGCAACCCATGGTTGATGATTGTAGCAAATGTCTTTGTTTTACTTGTCAGCCTGAATAACAATGATAGCAATTTTATTATTTTCCTACTACTATTTCTTGTAGCTTCTCTGTTGCTTCTTCTGCGCCTTTACCTGTATGAGTCAGTACAACGTTGGCAACGGCAAGGGATGCGCTATGCTGAGGATATTGGCTGGAACGTTATGCAGGTAGGAACGTTAATCTCGGTGGGTATTCTTGTCTTCTCCTGGCTCCTGCCTGCTGGGTACAGCAGTGCTACAGTAGCGCAGGTTTGGAATGCAAACGCTAATCCGTGGATACAGTTTCAGAATACATGGAATAGCGTTATCTCTGCAAATGGAGGGGTCACTCCCGCCAATCATGGCAATTTCGGAGATACGCTTGTACTTAGCGGCAATCCTAATCTCACACATGATGTAGTACTGACGATACAAAGCGATGACCCCGTTCAGTATCTGGAATCGTTAAGTTATGATACCTATACTGGACGAAGTTGGCAAGATGGGCCAACGGCGAATATTTCGCTGCCAGCGAACCGATTGCTAGCATCTGGTGCCGAACTCACCCGTGCCATACAGCAGAAAATTACGATAGTCAATCCCCCTGGTGAACAGAAAGCCTACCTGCTAGGAGCGCCCGACATAGCTTCAGTCAATGTGCCAGCCAATGTGGTCGGCAGCAAAACAAGCTATACTATCATTAGTTGGCTCAATCATGGTAGCAACCTGAAGTCTGGCATGAAATATACTGTGATCTCTAACGTCTCAATTGCCGATGAGCAGAGCTTACACTCAGTGCCTATGCCACAAGACGCGCCACGTTTCCCACCCGACTATGCTGGTGATATTCCACCTACTGTCTACGACCAAAGCGTAGTAAATACGTATCTGCAGCTCCCCAAGACACTCGATCCCAACGTGGCGGCCTTGGCACGGCATATTAGCGCGCAGGCTTCGACTATGTACGATAAAGTGGTTGCACTCGAGTCGTACTTGCGCTCAAATTATACCTACACTGTAAACATACAGCTTCCTGCAGGAGAGCAAGATGCTGCCTCATGGTTCTTATTCCGTGCTGGCAACAAGGGATATTGTACTTACTTTGCTACAGCGATGGCCGTGATGGCGCGTACGCTTGGTATCCCAGCACGTGTCGTGACTGGTTATACTAATGGGACAGCCGACCAGAAGAATCACCAGTACGTCGTGCATGGCGTTGATGCGCATAGTTGGACTCAGGTGTACTTCGCTGGCTATGGTTGGATCAACTTTGAGCCTTCGGCCAGCTTCGCGCCCTTCACACGTCCCATCAGTAGTTCGCTTGTCGACGCTAGCAACGCAGCAAGTGGCAATCCCAGCGGGAGTATGAATGCCAAACTCAGAAGAGAGTTGCTCAGCAGGCTAGAAGGGTCGGACGGGAATACGACACCTGCAGCGACTGCCCTACAAACCCAGTTACAATTACGCCAGCAGTTAGATTTAACTCTAGGGGGCTTTGTCTTACTCGTTCTGTTCTCCTGCCTGCTGTTTACCCTCTGGTGGCAACGGCTCTTCCGAGAGTATGATCTTCCTGCTCAGGTGTACGGACGTGTTTGCGTGCTTGCGAATTGGGCAGGTATAAGACTACGCACCTGGCAGACTCCTTATGAGTATATGCACAAACTTGCTTTGGCCAGGCCACAGGATGCGGCCACACTTGAACGTTTAGGAGACATTTATGTGCGCACACGATGGGCCGACCCCACAGCAGCAGAGCATCCCCTTCGTTCCGGTGAAATCAACGAGGTACCCGCGATCTGGAAACGTCTTCAGCTACGCCTGTTCCTTTCTGTGCTCAGGCATCCATTTTTCCTCTACCAGTGGCCTAAGAGAGCGTACCAAGGGCTATTAGCCTGGCGAAGGCGTAGTACATTCTCCGTAGACGACCTGTAGGAATATATGTGCTATCTGCTTGACGAGTAGAGGTACTTCGCGTACACTACAGTCGACAATTTGTGTTATTAGAGAGGCTGGCTTGTATGCAACAGGAGAACGACACGGTGGAGAATGACCAAGCACTTATTGAACTGCCAACAAATCAAGGGCGCTCTGTCGAGATTGCTGATGCGCCTTCCGTACGCCTACATAGACTTGACCTAGCACGGCACGTGGCCATAGCCCCTGATGGAAAGCGCTACGTGGTTGCCACGCATAATGACACGCACATGGGGCGTGGCTACGTTACCTCTGTCATGCCACAGCAGAGTGACTATCTCACGCTTATCCGTCTTGCTGTCTGCGAAGTCACTAGTGACACACCGCAAGACGCTGTCCAGCAACACATTGCTGTTGTACAAACTATTCAGCAGGGAAAGATAGACGAATTTGTTCGATCTCTGCCTCAAACATCCAAAGTATAGAAATGTCAAGGTGCCACAAAGACATCTGCCAAAAGTAGGCACTAGCTCGTTTATCATAGTAGGAAGAAGCTCTCAAGAGTATATGAGCCTTGACAGCAGTGATGTCAATCCAGTATACTCAAAGTAGAAGGGCACAGAGCGTTGCCCTGCACAGAAGTTCAGATAGTAAAGCTTTTCAGATAATCAGCAAGACAAATCTCTTGAAAGGAGATGGCGAGCATGGCTAATAACACGAAGCAGTTCCGCGCAACTATGCGTATAGGCGGCTATCAGGTCCTTAACGGCCATGCTATGCCCTTCACCATGCTTTCTCGGTGGTGGGGTTGCGATGGCCCAATGGCCGCAGTTGGCTTCGTGGTAATCGTCGACCATGCCCAGGGAAACAGTGTACCCATCTCCAGAGGAGGTCCACCTATTCTGTACGAGTAGGTGAGTAACAAAAAGACTCCTCCAACCGTGGGCACTGGGCCAGCAGAAAAATCCAGTCCCACGGTTTTTTGTCGTTGTTTTTACTTTTACAAAGGAGAAAAGTGTGTCTGCTCATGATCTCGTGCTGGATACAGCGCTTCCAAAACATATCAATACCATGCAAGATGCCGTAGTAATCGATGGTGTCTCTAAGATATTCAAAAAATCGCGTCCTTTAGTGCGTTGGTCTGGCAAGGGGCAAGAGGTGAAAGAGAAGAAGCTTGAGGTACGGGCCGTTGACAATGTGAGCCTAGTCGTGAAACGCCGCGAGATAGTAGGCATTCTTGGCGCAAACGGGTCGGGCAAATCAACACTCATCCGTATTCTCTCTACGCTGCTCATTCCTGATAGCGGACATGTGAGCATCTTCGGATACGATGTTGAGAAGGACGAGCGTATGGTACAGCGGCTTATCAACCGGGTCAGCGTAGAGGCTTCGTTCTTCAAAAAACTATCGCCTATGGAGAATCTGATCTATGCCGCCCGTCTCTACAATATGCCAGGTCCACAGGCCCGCATTAGAATCAGGGAAATTCTGATACGCCTGGGTATTCAACCGGAACGTATAGACAGGCCATTAGAAAACATGTCACGTGGCATGCAGCAAAAGGTCGCTATTGCACGCGCTTTCCTGACTGCACCTATCGTCTTGTTGCTCGATGAACCTACTACAGGACTCGACCCGCGCTCCAAGATCGATGTGCAGAACTTTATCAGGGAACTACGCGAGGAGCATGACGCCACCATTCTGATTACTACACACGATATGGATGAGGCTGAGGCGCTTTGTGACCGTGTCGCTATTATTGATCAGGGGCGTATCATTGCCCTTGGTACGGTAGAGGAGTTGAAGTATGCCGTACAGGAACGTATGGAACGCACAACACCCATTACCATGAACGAGGTCTTCATGCATTACACTGTAGCTCACCTGATTACCGATGCTGCTATTAAGCAGTATGGAAGCTGGGAGAAGGCATTTGAGGCATTTGAAGCGGACAAGGAAGACGAGTAAGATACACAACGTCCCTGGCCACCTCTGCTGAGAGGGGCAGAGACAGAGGAGATACAAGCAATGTTTACATTGATGCACGAGGGTCGTGCAGCCTATGCCTTCTTTGAACGAAACTGGAACCTTACGAAGCGTTATTGGGCTTGGGAGGTCGTCTGGCTGGTATACAACACCGTCAATGCTATGTCAGTAACCTATATCGGTGCCAGTGCCCAGATTATTACTGGTATTAAGTTCGATACCAGCAGCTTGATTTTGTACCTGCTGATTGGAACGACAGTCTGGTCATACCTGAGTGTCACCTTTGAAGGGGTGACCGATATGGTGACCTTTGAGCGCTGGGAGGGCACAATTGAGCATACCTTCATGGCTCCCATTTCACGCTTCACTCATCTGGTAGGAAGTTGTTGGTACGCCATAGCACATGGTCTGCTCTTCACCTTCCTGCAGTTGCTCATCGTATCGGCCTTTTTTCACTTGGACCTGAGTCAGGCGAACTACCTAACAGCGGTATTCATGCTGCTGATAGGAAGCATCTCATTCATCGGCTTCGGTATCGGCGCATCCGTGCTCCCGCTGCTCTATACTGAGCGTGGTACGCAGATGTCATATATCGTACGTGCAATTCTACTACTCGTATCGGGTGTCTATTACCCAATTGAGGTACTACCTGCATGGATGCAACCGCTGGCACGCATTTCGCCCGCAACCTACGTGCTTGATGGTCTGCGTGCAGGGTTGCAGCATAACAAAGCGATCTGGTCGCCGGAGATATGGAGCTACACGTGGCCTTTGCTTATCACTGGTGTAGTGAGCGTCCCATTAGGTGTATACATCTTCGGCATGGCTGAACGCTATGCCAAGCGCACTGGAAAGCTCAAGAGAAACGGATAGACATCAATCAGGCTAGCCTTCTCCTTGAATTGGAGGGAATGGAGGCAACTCCTATGATCGTGCGTTTACATAATCTAGCGGCCCGATCATCGGCAATGGCTGATCTAGAAGCTGTCACAGCATTACTGCGCGTGTGTGACCTGAGTGAGTCTGGTACTTCAGACTACACAGAAGAGGACGTACAGTATGCATGGCAGACGCAGGATTTCAACCTGAAAACCGATGCCTGGGTGATTGTCACTCGTAAAGGAGGACAGCTTGTTGGCTACGCCGACGTACGGCAGAGTGAAGCAGGTCAATTCTGCGTCTGCATACGCGTACATCCAGACTATCATGGTCGTGGCATCGGAACACTCTTGATTTGGCTGACAGAGGAGCGCGCACGTCAACTCATGAAGGGCATCTCTACGGGAAGACGTGTTACTCTGAGTAGTACTGTAAGCAACTTCAATCAAAAGGCACACAAGCTGTTAGAGCGTGAAGGCTACACGCTCGTGCATAGCTTCTGGCGTCTGATGATCGACATAGAGAGCATGCCTGCCTACGCCTGTAGAGAGGCACATCAGCAAGGTAAGATCAGCATAGACCTGCCTGTGGATGGGTACGATGCTACTGCTGGGACGACGCACTTGCGTGAGCGTCAGAAGGCATACATTGCACATCTGTACAATGTCTATGAAAAAGAACTGCGCGCTAAGGTAGAGTTTTACTCTCCTCAGGCTAGCCTTCCGCAGCCAATCGCAGTGTAGCAGGGGGTAGGTGAGTCACCTCCTGCCCCCGATGTTTTGAGAGAAGCGGTGTTGGTGTGAGTGATGCCCACACCAACACCGCTTCTCTCTTTGTCCGTGAGAGTGGGAAAGCCTTGTGAACAAATCTCCACTGTGTTGACATTTCGCAATTGCGTAGTTTATGATGGAGTAGCAAAAAATGGTCAGAACATACATAACCTCACTAGTTCACAGTTTTGAAAGCATGTATTGATTGCCCAAGAGGATTCTGAGCTATGTTTTCCCGCACACCATTCTCAGTTATTTCTACCAAACAGGATACAGTAAAAGCTGTGCCGACGGGTCGCTTCCTACGCCGAATAATCGTGATAGCGCTTGTCGTTGCTAGCTTACTCACCTCGGCCTACACGGCCCTCTCGTTCTATGTTGCCACACAATTGGTCTACCAGCCACCAAAGCCGATTTATAGCACACCAGCTTCTTTAGGTTTGCAGTTTCACTATGTCACCTTCCCTAGTAGAGAAGATCATCTACAACTGCGCGGCTGGTTTATCCCTGGCATCCTGCCCAATGGTAGCTTAACGGCACAGCGCACGATCATCATGGTGCATGGTACGCACACAAACCGTGCTGATAAAGATGCTGGACTCCTCGACCTGAGTGGTGCATTTGCACGTAATGGATTGGCCGTGCTTGCCTTCGATATGCGTGGTATGGGTGGATCACCTCCTGCGCCGCTTTCACTGGGCTACTTTGAGCAGCGAGATGTGTTGGGGGCTGTGGATTTCTTACGCTCAGGGTCGATACCCTACCCCGAGTTGGGCCGACCACGCATTATTGGCGGGTGGGGCGTTTCGATGGGCGGGGCGACGCTCATACTGGCTGCTGCACGCGAACAAGCTATCAAGGCCATTGTGTCTGATTGCGCGTATGCTGACATTATTCCCATTCTGGAGCGCGAAGTTCCTAAAGGCAGTCATCTTCCTCCGATGTTTACTCCTGGGGCGCTACGGGCGGCGCAGGCTATATACGGTATGGACTTCTATGCTGTACGCCCAGTGGATGTCGTGGCTCGTATAGCGCCACGCCCAATTCTCTTTATCCATGGTGATGCCGATGATTATGTGCCAACATCTAATATGTTTGTTTTAGCAAACGCTGCCCGCAGTACACCGGATGCTAACGTGCAAACATGGCTAGTACATGGTGCCAAACATGCTCGGTCCTTCGTTAATAACAAAGACGAATATATTGCCCGTGTGGTCGCTTTCTATGATGCTGAGCTTGGACCAGATAGAGGAGCTGCATAAGTTTGCCTAGATCAGTAAGGAGGGAAATAGTATGCCTGCACGTGCTTCTGAATCTGTTGGGCAAATGCATAGCCCTTCTGCGCTCTCAGGTGTCCTCTTTGGTGTGGTGCCGCTCGTGTTACTAGTGAGCGTTGTCGTGATGGCTCTAGCTGGTGCGGCGTTTGTGCGACAGTTGGTAACTGCATCAGGGTTTTTCGTACAGCAAGAGGCAGCATTGATTGTACTGATTGCTGGTTTTGTGCTGGCGCTCGTGGTGTTTGCGCTTGCCATCAGCCAAGTGCTCAAGCGTGTGGCACGGTGGCAGCAAGATGGGGCAGTAAGAGTTGCGGGGTTTGCGTTGTGGGCACTTGGCATTACGGCGTTGGTTGTTGTGCTGCCAGTGCTGCTGGCTGTGCTCTTGCCTCAGCATCCGGCATCGTAAGTAATGTATGATGTCCTGTGTATAAAAATTAGCACTTAGAAAGGCAGACTGTACTATGACCTTGATGGAATTGCTTGCAGCCAATAGCGCAGGAATACGTAACTTGTTACTATTGCTTGTACTCCTGGCTGTCGTCCTGCTTATTACTGGAGCTACTATTGCCCTTATGACATTTTATAAGTTACGCAGGGCACTAATCACACGTATAGAAGACACACACGAAAAGCCGTAGAAGAAAGCTTTTGCCTGAAAAGGCATGCTTTCTTCTTTCTCTCATCTTCCTCGTACAATGCGCTCAATGTCTCGTTTTGTCTCACGCTCAGCAATAGTCTCGCGTTTGTCGTACAGTTTCTTACCACGACACAGACCCAGTTCGACTTTTGCGTGTCCTCCCTTGAGGTACAGCTTAAGCGGAACGAGTGTTAGTCCTTTTGTCGCCACTTTGCTCATCAATTGCACAATCTCCCGTTTGTGCAGCAGCAGCTTACGATTGCGCATGGGATCGTGATTGTAGCGGTTCCCATGCTCATAAACAGCGATGTGCGCGTTCTCCAACCACACCTCGCCACTACGCACGATAGCGTAGGATCCGCGCAAATTGACTTTGCCCTCGCGGATGGATTTGACTTCGGTACCTACCAGCGAGATGCCTGCCTCCAC
>JAFATZ010000236.1 GCA_019243675.1 Ktedonobacteraceae bacterium
GGCGCGAAGGCAGAGGTGATGTATAAAGCATTGACATTCGTAGCACGCGATGTACAAGTGCGTGGAATTCTGGTCAACATTTTCGGCGGTATCACGCGTGGCGAAGAGGTTGCCCAAGGCATACTTATGGCGCAGGCTGAACTGCCAAACGATATGCCCATTGTCGTTCGCCTCTCTGGCACCGATGCAGAGCGGGGCATAGCGCTACTCAAAGAGGCTAGACTGGCTTGGGGCAAGGACATGCGTGAGGCCGCAGAGAAGATCGTCGCTGCCATTAGTACAAAGAGGTAGGTGGTTAGTTATATGAGTATCTTGATGGATCACACAACACGGGTCGTCGTACAGGGTATCACTGGGCGCGAAGGACAGTTCCACACTCGCACTATGTTGGCTGCTGGAACGAAGATCGTTGCCGGCGTCACACCAGGCAAGGGCGGTCAGACATGCGCGAATGTGCCTGTTTTTGAGAGCGTAGCCCTAGCAAAAGCTGTTACAGACGCCAACGCCAGTTGCATTTTCGTGCCTCCTGCTGGCGCTGCCGACGCGATCATGGAGGCTGCAAGTGCTGGTATCTCCTTGATTGTGTGCATTACCGAGGGTATTCCGGTCATAGATATGACACGCGCTCTACTTGTCGTACGTGAGCATCATGCACGGCTGATAGGGCCGAACTGTCCTGGTTTGTGTACGCCAGGGTACGGCAAGATTGGTATTATTCCCTACCATATATTCATGCCAGGTCCCGTCGGCTTCATTTCTCGCTCTGGCACCCTCACCTACGAACTTATTGCTCTTCTTACCCAAGCAGGCATCGGTCAATCCACCTGCATTGGTATCGGCGGTGATCCCATTATCGGCTCCACGTTCATCGATTACCTGCAGCTCTTCGAAGCAGACGCGGACACGAAAGCCGTGGTGATGTGCGGCGAGATCGGCGGCAGCGACGAGGAGGATGCAGCAGAATACATCAAGACCATGCACAAGCCGGTAGTAGCGTTCATTTCGGGGCGTACTGCACCTGCTGGCAAGCGCATGGGCCACGCAGGAGCTATCATTTCCGGCAAGACTGGCACTGCACAGGGCAAAGTCGCAGCGTTACAAGCGGCAAGAGTACCCATTGCCGAGACTATTTTTGACATCCCGACGTTGCTGAAAGAGGTTTTGTAATTATGACCACTGCTCTGCTCTATGATCCAATCTTCCTTGAGCACCTTACTCCTCCAGGTCACCCTGAGAATCCACAGCGCGCCCAGAGGCCAATAGAGATGCTGCGTGCGCTCAATTGGTTGGAGCGCGAAGGGTTGGTGCAGCTCACACCTCGGGCTGCGACAGTGGAAGAGCTAGCGGCAGTACATAAGCCAGCCTACATTCACGGCATAGAAGCGGCAAGCCGTAGAGTCGCCGAGGCCCACAATGGTCGCAAGACGCGCTTTTTTGCGACCGATGTCTACGTTTCGGCGAAATCATATGAAGCAGCCATCAAGGCAGCAGGTGCTCCACTCACTGCTATTGATGCTATCATGAGGGGTGATGCCCACAACGCTTACTGCCTCGTACGCCCACCCGGTCACCACGCTTTGCCTAACGAAGCGATGGGCTTTTGCTTCTTCAACAATGTCGCCATTGCTGCACGCTATGCCATCGACAAGTATGGACTCGAACGTGTGATGATTATTGACTACGATGTCCATCATGGCAACGGCACTCAGGACGCCTTCTACAACGATGCGCGTGTGCTCTACTTCTCTATACACCAGGCACCATTCTATCCCGGCACAGGGGCATCCGATGAACGCGGCGAGGGAGCGGGTTTGGGCACGACTATCAATGTTCCACTGCCCGAACATACAGGCTTTGAGACCTACGAGCCTGTCTTCCGCCAAGTAATGGCTCCCGCTGCAGACCGCTTCGATCCCCAGCTCATCCTGGTTTCCGCCGGCTTCGATGCACATTGGAAAGACCCCGTAGGCGGCATGTCTCTCTCTACGGCAGGCTTTGCACAACTCACGAAAATCATTATCGACCTTGCCAACCTGCTCTGCAAGGGACGCCTCGTTATGGTACAAGAGGGGGGATATAATCTAGACGCGCTCGCTATGTGTGTCTGCACGTGCGTTAATTTCCTGTTGGGAGACGATGCAGCGGTCGATAACCTCGGACCCCCTCCAACAGCGCCTTTTCGCATCAACACCGATGCACTCATCGCGGAACTGCGCCGCATTCATCAACTAACAGGCTACCGCATGCGCAATGCCGCAAAGCCAGACATCGAGCAGTTGCGTAAGGAAATGAAAGGACCGGAAACAATCTAGAGGAGATATGCCATCTACACTTGACCAGATACGACTGCTGACAGGTGCCGATAGAACTGCCATTGAGCAGCTTTTGCGGACCTCTGAATACATCTACCAGCGCTTTATGCCGTTAGAATTACCTCTGTTGCTCAAGCATTATCCGGCAGTGGGCCTGTTGCATGGCAACTCATTGCATGGCTTTCTGCTTACACAGAACGTTGTTCCCCCTACGGCCTGGATAGGTGGCTTCGGGGTGAGTTGGACCGAGAGCCGCAAGTATCTTGATATCTTATTCACTCTACTTGACCAACTGCAACCCCATCTGACCTCGCGTGGAGTGCAGTATCTTTACTATTCCGGCAACAATAGCGAACGTGATTGGCTACACACCGTCCTGCTCACACGCGACTTCATCCCCCAACGCCTGCTCTACGCCTACGATAAATATGACTACAACATTCCCACAACAGGAAATCAACAGGTGCATATTCGTCCAGTGTGCTTGAGTACAACAGAGCAAACATACAGCGATGATATGGCAGCGCTTCTGGCTATCGAAGAGGCGTGTTTTGAACAGCTATGGCGTTACGATGCCACAGCTTTCAGCGACATAGCCGCTACACACCCCTACTTTGTCGTAGCAGAGTTGGATGGCCAGGTTGTCGGCTATCAGTTTAACGCGGTGGAAGACGAGTGTGGCTACTTTGTGCGTATCGCCGTCCATCCAACATTTGCAGGTCGGGCCATTGGCACACGTCTAGTAGCCGAGGCAATACACTTTTTCGCAGAGCAGCGGGTCGAGCGTATCATGTTGAACACACAAGAAGAGAACGTCTATGCCCACCGCCTCTACGAGCGCTTTGGTTTTGTGCGCCTTGAGCACAAAGGCTTTGTGCTGCGCAAGCATCTCACATAAAAAAAGAAAACCACTCTCTGTAAAGAGAGTGGTTTTCTGGTACTGCTATGCTCTTGCGCCTACCGGCAAGCCAGCGATAATTGCTAGTGCCGTGTACGCAGCTACTATCGCGGTAAGAATACCGATGTAGCCACCGATCGTGAGCAGTACTGCAGATCCAGGTCCTAACAAGAGGCCCAAGGTCAGCAAAAGGAGCGTCACGAATAACAGGACGAAAAAGAGAATAAGAGCTAAGTTGGTCCTCAGTACGCTAATGAGAATCAACAGGGT
>JAFATZ010000420.1 GCA_019243675.1 Ktedonobacteraceae bacterium
CTCTGGATCAATCACACCTGCTAGACGCGCCAGGAAACGCTGCCTCGCATCTACCACGACGAGTGGAATGTGCATATGCTTACTGAACGTATCAACAACTTGCTCTCGTTCGTTGGCTCGCAAGCAGCCTGTGTCCACGAAGACGCAGGTCAACTGGTCACCAATAGCGCGATGGACCAGTAGTGCCGCTACTGCCGAGTCAACACCACCGGACAGACCACAAATGACCTGCTCCCGACCAACCTGCAAGCGAATCTGTTCAATCGCTTCCTCGGTTACTGAACTGGTAGTCCAGTGTGGTTGGCAGCCGCAGATGCGGAAGAGAAAGTTGCGCATAATAGTCTTGCCTTGCGGAGTATGTGTCACCTCTGGATGGAATTGTAAGCCAACCATCCCCTGGGCGTTAGCTATGACTGCGACGGGATTAGTCACGCTGCCCGCGAGAACGCTAAAGCCGGGAGGAAGACGTTCTACACTGTCTCCATGGCTCATCCACACGAGCAGACGAAGAGCACCTGAAGAGGTAGATGTAACGTCAGCGTCGATGCCCTCGAAGATACGGAATACCTGGGTATCAGCCTCGCAGTGCGGCACGAGTTCTATAGTAGCGGGACCATACTCCCGCTGTTCATGTGTAAGAGCTACCTGTCCACCTAATTGGAAAGTAAGCAGTTGCATGCCATAGCAAATGCCCAGTATAGGCAGGCCACTGTTAAGAATAGCAGGATCACACATGGGCACATTGTCGTCATAGACGCTCGCTGGACCACCTGAAAGAATAAAGCCCTTAATATCGAGGTGCTGTTGTTGTTGTAGTTGTGCTAATGTTGTAGTGGCTGGCACAAGTTCACTGTAGACGTGGCACTCGCGTACACGGCGTGTGATCAGCCGACTATACTGCGAGCCAAAATCGAGAACAATAACGGCCTGCCGACGCTCTGGGAACTGCATAATCTTCTTTCTTTAACGCGATTTGGCACTATCATAATGTGCTGCTTCCATGCAAGTGACACCTTGAGGACCGACTTGCGCGCTATGCAGCACTCTTGCAGGAAGAATCAAGCAATCGCCGGGAGCAAGATCCACAAATTCGGGCATGCTGGGTAGAATAGCATCCTTGGGGAAGATGAAACGAATAGAACCCTTCATACAATACAAAACTTTTTGGTAACTATGGCTGTGGACCTCATAGTAGTCACCTGGACCATTTGCCCATGTATAGGGAGATAGTCCCTCTTGCTGCATCCGCTTGTATAGTTGCTGTTCTTGTGGTGGCATCGCTTCTTGCCAGCGCAGAATTTGCATACTCTGACTCCTGTCTAGTAGCCGTGCATGTGCTTTACACGTCATGATACCTAACAATTTTTTCTGCAGTATAGTTTGTCAGTGTAAAACTTCTACGAGGTTTTGTCAAAAAGAGTGTTAATATAACTATTGCAATTACGGCGGATAGACAGTACAATAAAAGTCCGACCTCAAAATGGACACTGTCGTACTCAGAAAGGAGGCTTTTTCTACCCATGAGCACGGCACATGTTACCTCAACTTTGTTCCAAGTACAGCAGATTGATCTTGAACTAGATCGTCTGGCAGCAGAGCAGCGGTCAGTTGTTCACATGTTGCAAGGGGATAGCAAGTTACGAAAGCTGCGAGTTGACTACAGTATAGCGAAACAGCAATGGGAATCCGGTCTCCAAGCGCAAAGAGAGGCTGAATGGGCTCTTGAGGATGTCAATCGTCGTCTTAATGCACAGGAACAACGTCTTTTTAGTGGAGTGGTGAAAAGCCCCAAAGAATTGCAGCCGTTGCAACATGAGGTCCAGAGTTTGAAAGCACAGCAGATCCGTCAGGAAGAAAAGGCTCTGGAGATGATAGAAGCCGCTGATGCACTCAAAGAGGCCATGCAACACAAAGGTGAGGTGCTACAGCAGGCCGAAGATGCCTGGAAAACGGAGAGTGCCACGCTCATTGCACGTCGTGACCAGTTAGAGGCACAACAGTGCGAGCTACAAGCGAAGCGCATACAATTGGTCAGCAGGCTTGATGCCACTCTAATTCAACGTTACGATGCAATGAGGCGCATGAAGCAAGGGCGCGCAGTTTCCAAAGTCGAGCAAAATTCATGTCAATGGTGCCGTGTTATTCTCACTCCCAGTGAGCTGCAGCGCGTACGTATTAGTGTAGAATTACAAACCTGCACCAATTGCGGACGCTTTCTTCACTACGATCGCTGACGAAAAAGAGAACGGTGTGTTCTGCGTCTGGACGTAGTCTACACGCAGAACACACCGTTTTCCTTTTTTGATGGGTATTGACAAACCCCGCACGTGTCTGGTAATCTGTTGTACATTGGATAGTGTATCTAAGTTCTGGCAAAGCCAGTGAAAGAGGTGCAGCATATGGAAGAGTTCATATATTCGTCCGCAGTGCCTGTATGCACCTTGTCTGCCCTTCGTGAGGGTCACGAGCTTAAGCTGACTAGCCAGGTTTCCTCTTTTTCCGCTCACAAATAGGCACCTGGTTTACGCTGAATGACGGTTCAGCAGCTCCCTCCCTCCACACGGTAGACATTGTTCTAGTGAATACTCTAAAGGCCGTGTTTTTTATTCTCCTTGGAGGGATGAAAGCATTGATTGATGATGTGGAAACACTTACTGGTGTGGTGTTGAACGGTGCTCATGGCATCTATGATGTTCACACCGACAATGGCATTTTGCGTTGCACCCTGCGTGGTAAACTCAAAAAAGCCTTCGCACAAACTCGCTCAGCAGACCAAAAGGACAAAACTCGCCCAAAAATCAACAAATTTTTTGAGCCAGCACGTCCTGAACGTTCCACGCGTATAAACAAGGTCAACGCTAGTAACAGCAGCACGAACGTACAGCCTTTGCGGCTCTCCATCGGTGATTACGTCAAGCTGCGTCAGCTTGACGCCAGCACTGGCATGATTGAGGAAATTCTGCCTCGTAAGAGTGCTCTTTCACGTAAAGACTCCGGTTCAACAGACAAAAAACGCATTGAGCAGACGATGCTCGCCAATCTCGACCAGGTTGCCCTTATCTTTGCCACAACGCAGCCCGACCCTCACTTTGGCCTGCTAGACCGCTACCTGGCCATTTGTGAAGCGACTGAACTGCTGCCGCTGATCTGTCTCAACAAGGCAGACCTTCCCCACGATCCCTATGTTGACCATGCTGCGAGCCTCTATAGCAAAATTGGCTATACTCTCCTGTGGACGAGCGCGCAGACGGGACAGGGCATTGACGAACTACGCTCACGACTCAAGGGATATACTACTCTCTTTACTGGCCCCTCTGGCGTCGGCAAATCCTCGTTAGTCAACACCATTGAACCAGGCATGGCTGCCCATATTGGTATGGTTAGCAGTGCCACGGGGAAGGGCAGACACACTACAACTGGCTCCCAGCTCTACCCATTGTCCGGCGGAGGCTGGCTCGCCGACTCTGCTGGTATCCGTGCGCTCACCGCCTGGGACATCACGCCGGAAGAACTAGCTTCCTGTTTCGTCGAGTTCCGCCCTTATCTCAGTGAGTGTGAGTATAACGACTGCGCTCATATCGACGAAGAGGGGTGCGCCGTTCGTCAGGCTGTGGCAGATACAGTGATTGATGAGCAGCGCTACAGAAGTTATGTGAGAATGTACCTTAATGAGGAGAGATAAGATGGGTGGTTTTTCGACCTACCCCTTTAACATTTTCGGTCACGGCTGGGAGCGCTTTGCTCCATCTAAAGATGATCTTCCCCTCAAGGGTGATACCGTGGTTGGGAATGATGTTTGGATAGGCAAGGATGCGGTTATCAT
>JAFATZ010000023.1 GCA_019243675.1 Ktedonobacteraceae bacterium
CGAGTAGCGTTGTGGTGGGAAATGCACATGAATGCACACCTGTCGTCATTGGCAACGGTGTTCCCGTTATTATGGCAGGCCCCTGTGCAGTGGAGAATAGGCAGCAACTTCTCTCGACTGCTCATGCAGTACACAAAGCAGGCGCGAATATTTTGCGCGGTGGAGCTTTCAAACCGCGTACCTCTCCCTACCAGTTCCAGGGTTTGGGAATCGAAGGGCTACACCTGCTCGCAGAAGCGCGCCAGCAGACAGGGTTACCAGTTATTACCGAGGTCATGGAGCCGGACATGGTAGAGGTCGTCGCACAACACGCTGACATTCTGCAAATCGGCACCCGTAACATGCAAAACTTCCCCTTGCTGCTCGCCGCTGGGCGTCATAGGCAAAAACGTCCTGTCATGCTCAAACGTGGCATAGCTGCCACTATTGATGAGTGGTTATTGGCAGCGGAGTACATTGTAGCAGCGGGCAATCCACATGTTATCCTCTGTGAACGTGGCATCCGCAGCTATGACCCGCAAACGCGTAATGTCCTTGATCTTTCCTGTGTCCCCCTCTTGCATGAACTCACCCACCTCCCCGTGATTGTTGATCCCAGCCATGCTACTGGCCGACGTGAACTTGTACCCGCGATGTCGCGTGCTAGCATCGCCGCTGGCGCTAATGGGCTTATTATTGAAGTTCATCCCGATCCTGATAGCGCGTTGTGCGATGGTCGCCAGTCTATTACACCGGAACAATTGCGCAAGGTTGTCCAGGAAAGCCGTATGCTGGCGCATATGATGAGTGAGCAAGAGGCACCAGTCTATGTAGCGTAAATAGAATAGTAAAATGCGCCTCGACTCATATTGTATGATATGGTATACTCTTCATACGTAGTGAAGATGAGAGTATCCTGAAGAATCAAAGGCTGCGAGGTGACATAATGTCTACACGTATCATTATTGCAGACGACGAAGCTATACAACGCATGGACTTGAAAGAAGTGCTGACCAAACAGGGCTATCTCGTGGTAGGGGAGGCAGGTGATGGCCTGAGTGCTGTTAATCTGGCGCGTGAGTTGCGCCCAGAACTAGTCATTATGGATATTCGCATGCCAGACATGGATGGTATTGCCGCCGCCGAGACACTCACGCAGGAAAAGATCGCACCAGTCTTGCTGCTCACAGCCTTTGGAGACCAGCCCTTGGTCGAACGGGCAAAGGAGGCTGGCGTGGTAAACTACATCGTCAAGCCTCTGCGCGAGAGCGAGGTTACGGCTGCAATTGAGATCACGCTAGCTCGCTACAACGAGTTTCGCATTCTTGAGGAGAAAGCCCAGACGCTAAGCGAACAACTTGAGACACGCAAGGTGGTCGAGCGTGCTAAGGGGCTGCTGATGGAGAAACAAGGTCTTACAGAGCAGGAAGCGTTCCGTAAGATCCAGAAGGCCAGCATGAATAATCGTAAGTCAATGCGTGAGGTGGCCGAAGCTATCCTACTGACAAATGAAATGTAACCAAGAAAGGTATAGCAACATCACGTACAAGACTATCTTTTGCCTAGTTAAAGAATAGGACGATGATGTCACTAGTAACGAGCACAGAAAAGACGGTCACCATTGTTGGTATCCGCTTCCGTCCGGCTGGGCGTATTTATTACTTTGATCCGCAAGGGCAGTCCTTCACCACGGGTCAATATGTCATTGTAGAGACAACACGTGGAGTGGAAGCAGGACGTGTTGTGATCGCGCCCAAGAAAGTTGCTGAAAGTGACGTAACTGATCCGCTCAAACCAGTGCTACGCTTGGCACTTGAAGAAGAGTTGCGTATGATGCTCTCCTTCAAAAGTAAAGAGAAGGAAGCAATTGTACGGTGTGCGCAATGCATAGGCCAGCACCATCTGCCTATGAAACTGGTCGAGGCTGAGTATACATTCGATGGCAGTCGGCTCACTTTCTATTTTGTTGCTGATGAACGCGTTGATTTTCGTGCGCTCGTACGCGATCTAGCTGCGATATTCCGTACTCGTATTGAGTTACGCCAGATCGGAGCGCGAGATCAGGCGAAACTGCAGGGAGGGATAGGTCCCTGCGGTAAGACGTTGTGTTGTAGCTCCTGGATTAAAGAGTTTGGTGTCGTTTCGATTAAGATGGCCAAAGAGCAGGGTTTACCGCTCAATCCATCGAAAATCTCCGGTGTTTGTGGTCGTCTCCTCTGCTGCCTCTCTTACGAGAATGAAAACTATATTCAGGCCAAACAGCAGATGCCACGAGTGGGCACACTACTGGAGACACCTAGCGGGCCGGGCAAGATCGTTTCGGTGAATGTTCCCCAAAACTCGGTCGAGGTAATGCTCGAAAGTGGTGTCACCATTCAGGTGCCAGTTCCGGGCAATGCTGCAAGCGAGAAGAGAGACCGTAAAATCGTCGGATGTTGCACAAGCTGTAGCGTCAAAGGTGGAGGTGGAAGTTGTGGCTGTAGTGCTGGCGCAAAGGGTGGTGACTGTCATTGTGGCACGGGGGGTTGCGCTACGAAAGCTGGCGGCTGTAGCTCGTGTGGTATAAAAAAAGAAACTGCTAGCGTCCTCTCTTGAGAGAGATTGAAGGAGCCAATCCAAAAACTGAGGAGATACCGCTATGATCGACAAGGCACGAGAACTTCTTGGAGAATATCGCAAATACCTCCTGATAGTCGGCTTACCACTCCTTTTCGCTGGACTCACGATGCTCCTGGTTCTGCCTCCCATTGCCGAACACAAAGCAGCGCTTCCGCCAATAGCTCTCTGGCCAGTTATCATCGTCATTCTCATCGTTGCTATCGCACAAATAGTATCTGCTTATTACGTGGCTACGGACGTTGGTACTCTCGTTGCTGGCACCGTTGGCGCGCTTTTCCTCTATCTCTTGATTGCAACCTTTGCTCTTTCCGGCTTAGCTGCTGGTGTTGCTCTGTTTCTTGCACTGGTGCTTATTTCTGTTGCACTCTGGTATTTATATGTAAAAAACATTCCCGACACCCAGGTCGCTATTGTCTACGCGTTCGGCAAATACAGTCGTACGCTTGAGAGCGGCTTCAATGTTGTGCTGCCTTGGGAGAAAGTGACGAAACGGCTTTCTGTAGCAGAGAAGCAGTGGGCGTGCCCGGAGCAGCGCATTCAAATGTCACAACAAGATCAAGATGTCGTAGCACGTGCCGTTGTCTCCTATCAGTTGATGCCCCGGGATGCGTACCTAGCCGCCAAAGTCAAAAACTGGGAGCAGAGCCTGCGCGAACGCTTTATTGCCCAACTCCAGACGGTTCTCGAGAGCTTTACTCCTCAGGATCTCACTCCATGGTCGGGCAATATGGGATATCACGCCACCTTTGGAGCACTTGGCTCGGAAGCTGCGATTATGCCCTGGGAGTATAAGAATGAAGAATTGTTCCAGCCATTCTCTGACGAAGTGGCCATGTGGGGAGTGCAGGTCTACAGCGTGCGCCTACGCGATGTGCTCATGGTCCCACACGGTGAACCTCTCACCGATGTGGGCCAAGTTGTCTACACCTCATCCAGTGGCAAGCCAGCGGATTTTGATAATGACTCAACTACAGAGTCTTCGTTCAGCACTCAACCGAGCGTCTCTCCTGAGACACCAAAGACCCCACAACCGTCACAAGCGCCTGCCCAAAGCGTTCAACCTAGTTCAGACAAAGAAGCCGCCTCTCAGGAAAAAGCCCTTACCAAACTCTATACAGAGGTGCAGAGTGGCAAAATCACTGACCCTATAACCATTCGCGACATTGCAGCGAAATTTGATGCCGTTGCTAAAGATGCACAATTGAATCAAACCATAAGCTTTGACGTTGAACGTGCTGCCCGCAATCTCTATACTGAAGCAGAAAAATGTGCCCAACAACGCCATGGGCAATGACACCAAAACCGATAGGCGGCAACATGCGGGTAGCTGCATTATCCCTACGGAGCAACGAACTTCAATGAAAGCTGCATCCTATTGCTGCTGTACCAGCGTTGCCGACACCCGTTCTGCCTTCCCCTCTTCCATTGAGCGAAGAGCTGCCAGTTCTTCATTAGAGAGTACTTTGTTGGTCTTAGGATCAAAAACAACATCATTACGCGCGCAGTAGTACAAACTTCTCCAAACTGCCAGAGCGCGGTCCCATGCCGGGAAACGTAGTGTTGCCTCTGCATCACCCTTGACCACGCTTTGGAAGGTCATATAGGAGACAACTAGGGCAGCAATGATGCAGATCAGCGTCAAGCCTACAAGTGTGTATTGGAAAGCAGGTGCTAGGGTTACCTCTGAACCAATCAAGATCACAATGGCAAAGACAAAAAAGCCCACGAAGACCATGCATAACAGGAAAGGCAAGAACAAAGGCACACGTTTTGTAGGCATATCCGGTGGCGCACAACGCGCTACGCCCGAATCATACGCAGCCTGGGTTGTTTTTACTTGATCTGCCTGCTGGCATACGGGACAGATTGGTTTTTGCACTGTAGTAGATGCCATGAACATCCTCCTCATGCTATAATCTCTTATGAAGTAGCATAACACGTTGTCGTGCATTCGACAATGCCATTCATAAAGAGGAGCTATGACTGTAATTACTATTGTGGGCCTTGGACCTGGCAGTATGTCCGACCTTACACTGCGAGCACAGAGGATACTTGAAAAGGCAGCAGCAGACAAGACTCCAGTTTACTTTCGTACCTTCATTCACCCCACTATAGACCCGCTCAAACAGGCATTCCCCGACTTGCGCATAGAATCATTTGATTATCTCTACGAGGCAGCAGCGGATTGGGGTACGCTCTACCAGCAGATTGCCGATACAGTCTGCACGCTCGCTGCTCAAGGCCCCATTATCTATGCTGTCCCCGGACATCCGCTGATTGGCGAATCTTCGGTGCAGTTGCTACTCGAACAAGCAAGAGAGCATAGCTTGAGCACAGCCGTCGTTGCTGGTCTCTCATTTCTAGAACCTGTCTGTACCCTACTCGGGCTTGACCCGTGCAATGCTCATATGCAATTAGTTGATGCAACCAATCTTGCCGCCTTGCGTGCAGACGAAGTGGCGGGCAAGATCATCCCCACCCTGCCTTTGCTGGTAGCACAGGTCTACAACCGTCGTCTCGCTAGTGAGGTGAAACTGGCGTTGGGAGAGTGTTATCCCGACGAGTGGCCTGTCAAGCTCGTACGTGCCGCGGGCATTGAAAGCGACGAGAGCGTGCTGCAGATACCACTGCATGACCTGGACCGCAACAGCTATGCAAACCATCTCACCACACTCTACGTCCCTCCAGTTGACGAGCTAACAGCGCTGCGTCTACCAGAAACGTTGCGTTTTCTCATTATGCGCCTACGTCGCGACCCCGATGGCTGCCCTTGGGATCGCCAACAGACACACCATAGTCTCATACGCTATGTACTAGAAGAGACCTACGAAGTTGTGGAGGCATTGGAAGAGAACGATATGGCGAAACTGGCTGAAGAGCTTGGTGACCTGCTGTTACAAGTGTACCTACACGCCGAGATTGCACGCCAGGAGAGTGATTTCTCTCTTGGCGATATCTATGAACACATCAATGCTAAACTGATTCGCCGTCACCCTCATGTTTTCGGTTCAGTCGAAGCGAGTAATGCAGAGCAGGTGAAACAGAACTGGGAAGACATTAAACGCCAGGAGCGTGCAGAGGCGGGTGCTAACGTGCAACAGGAGAGCGTACTAGATCGTGTCCCTCTGGCGTCCCCCTCACTGGTTGTTGCCCAGGAGTATCAGAAGCGTACCATCCGCAAGGGCTTCGACTACCCGACAATCGAAGAGATCTATGCGAAGCTCGCAGAGGAGCTGCAAGAACTGCAGGACGCTACAACTGCCGAGCAACAACACGAGGAGATGGGCGATATCCTTTTCATAGCAGCACATCTGGCTCATTTCCTCTCTATCGACGCAGAGCAAGCTCTACGACAGGCCAATCGCAAATTTCGACGGCGTTTCCAGTTCGTGGAGCAGATAGCACAGCAGCAGGGACGCGAACTTACTTCGTACAGCCTGCAAGAGTGGAGAGACCTGTGGCGGCTGGCCAAGGCTGCTGCCGCAAGAAGGGAATAGGGGATAGACAAACGGTGTAGAATAACGCTATGCGCAATGAACTTCTGTCATGGTTTGCACGCGAAGGACTGTTACTCACCAGCGTTGCTACGGCCTCCGATGACCCGCAGAACGACGAGATCAAAGTCACGGTCAAGGCACCTGTCCTTGCTCTCAGTCGGGCCAACCACGACTTCCGCCAGTGTCCAGACCCGCTACTCTTCGGCTATCCTGAGTCGGGCCTGGATATGATGAATCTGGACGATATGCACCAATTCGTTCTCTGCTGGTTAGAGAAGGCCGTTGAGTATGGGATGGCACGTTGCTTTGTCTGCAATCGTGTACTTGATAGAGGTGGAGAGAAACCCTGGGATGCGGTGTTTGTCACCGATCCACTCTACTGCTGGCTGCTGGTTCACTTTGACTGTAAACGGTATCTGAATCGTGATCTAAAGGGACGCAATCCGTTTGAAATCACTGCGCAGCCGCCAGAGTTCTTTGATATGCGGTTGTCTTGATCGGAATGGGGCATGGATAAGAATCAGATCGCAAACCTACTAGAGGGAATTGCAATGCTGCTCGCCTTGAAAGAGGGGAGCAGCCTCTTTGAGGTGCGCGCCTACGAAAACGCTGCACGTGCTCTAGGCAGTCTCAATGGCGATATTGCACAGCTCGCCCAGGAAGGCAAGCTCAAAGGCACGCCAGGGTTAGGACCAACCATCATCAAGCGTATTGAAGAAGCGCTTGATACAGGACATATCACCCTCTATGATGAGTTACGTGCTAACACACCGCCCATAAAGCTTGAGATGCTGCGCATCGCAGGACTCGGGCCTAAAAAGATTAACGCTATCTACGAACAACTGCATATCACTGGTATTGCTGAGCTAGAACAAGCCTGTAAGGAAGACAAAGTAGCTCAGTTGCCGAACTTTGGCAAGAAAACGCAGGACAAAATTCTGCAGGGCATTGCTCTACTCGCCCAGCACGAGGGGCGCTTTCTTTATCCTGTAGCAGAGCACGAGGCCGAGCAGATGCGTGCCGCCCTGCTGACATGCCCGGAGATTGTGCGTCTACAGGTCGGTGGTAGCCTACGTCGACGCCGCGAAACGGTGAAGGATATTGATATGGTGGTCAGCGTTGCTGATGAGGCCAGCAGCGACGTGGGACGCGCCATAATGGACTTCTTCGTCAAGCAGCCCTCAGTACAGGTCGTCACAGGCAAGGGTGATACGAAATCGAGCGTCGTCTTGAGCAGCGGTATCGCGATGGACCTGCGTTTAGTCAATGATAGTCAGTTTCCCTATACGCTGCATCATTTCACGGGTTCACGCGAGCATCACATTGCCTTGCGCCGCCGCGCCCTCAGTGTGAACATCACCATCAACGATTATGGCATGTTTAGGGGGAAAGACCCGCATGGAGAACTTATTGCTTGCAAACACGAGGCCGATATCTATGCGGCACTGGGTATGGCCTACATCGAGCCGGAATTGCGCGAGGATATGGGTGAGATAGAGGCAGCAGTGAACGGCTCTCTGCCTACACTCGTGCAAGAAAGCGACCTACGTGGTGTGCTGCATGCACACTCAACTTGGAGCGATGGGCAGAATACGATTCGCGAAATGGCTGAAGCGTGTATTGCACGTGGCTACTCATATCTAGGCTTAACCGACCACAGCAAGGTGGCAGCCTATGCTGGCGGCTTAGATGAGCAGCGTTTACGACAACAACACGAAGAAATTGATCGGCTCAACGATGAATTCGCAGGCCGTTTCTGTATTTTCAAGGGTATAGAATGCGATATCCTGCGTGATGGTACGCTTGACTTTTCCGACGACGTACTCGCCAGCCTCGATTTCGTCGTAGCCTCCATTCACAGCAACTTCAATCTCTCGCTTGCAGAACAGACTCAGCGTATGCTGCGTGCTATCGCTAATCCATACGTCGATATTATCGGTCATCCCACAGGACGCCTGCTACTGGGGCGAGCAGGCTATCCCATAGATATGGAGGCAGTCATCGAAGCTGCTGCTACCCACGGCGTATGCATTGAAATCAATGCCAACCCATCGCGACTGGATCTGGATTGGCGATTTGTACGGCTTGCACGTGATAGAGGTATCAAGGTACCTATTGATCCAGATGCCCACTCTCTGACGGGGTTGGACGATATGCGCTATGGTATAGGCATTGGGCGTAAAGGCTGGTTACGTGCAAATGATGTATTGAATACTCTGGAAACAGAGGCATTGTTACATTTCTTCCAAACAAGAAGAAGTAAATAAGAAAGATAAAGGTATCTTATGGCACAACGAGTAGAACTTGCGGTAACTCCACGTAACGTTATGGGCAAAGCCAATAATCGCCTGCGTAAAGCGGGGATTATTCCTGCAAACATCTCTGGGCACAAACAGGCGTCACAGGCTATACAAGTAGAGGCTGTACCCTTCGACCGTCTGCAGCGTGCTCATGCAGCAACCAAAATTGTCACCCTAAAACTACCTGACAATACTACTCAGACAGTGCTCATTCGTCACGTGCAGCGTGGTCCCCGGTCGGGCAAGATTGTGCATATCGAATTTTCCCGTGTAAGCTTGCACGAACAGGTCACGGTTAAAGTTCCCTTACATTTCGTCGGTGAAGCCCCCGCTGTCAAACTTGAGAGTGGCGTTCTGCTGCACCTGCTGGATACTCTCGAAGTAGCATGCTCGGCGTCCGATATTGTTGAACACATTGATGTTGACGTCTCAGGCCTAGAACACATCGACTCGATACTGCATGCTAGCGATGTAAAGCTACCAGCTAACTACACGCTGGTAACGGCCTCCGATGAAGGCGTCGTCAAGGTAGCGGCGACTCGCGCTGAAGCAGCAGCGACTCCTGCAGAGGCTCCTACCACCACCACACCACCAGAAGCAAGTGGTCAATAAGAGGAGCGAGCGACAGACATGCGTATTATGATTGTGACCGACCAGTATCCCCCAATGATAGGTGGTGTACCTACGGTAACGCACGGTCTAGCCGTTGACCTCGTGAAACGGGGACATCAGGTCTGGGTTCTGGCACCCAGCTACGGCCCACACAATGTACATAGGCTCGAACAAGGCGTGCGCGTCTATCGCTTCTCCTCTTTTGAGTGGCCCACTCATGAAGGGGTACGTATAGCCTTTCTGCCTTTCGTAGCTATGCGTCATCTGCTCAAGAAGAGCGATCCGCATATTATTCACATTCACTCGCCAATCATACTGGGCAATATTGCCCAGATTTTGGCGGAGGGCGAACGTAAACCCGTCATTGTTACCAACCACTATCTACCTATAAATGTGAGCCGTACGCTGGCTAGGGATCCTTTGCTTGGCAAGCCTTTCAGTGATGTCACGTATAGCTATCTGGTCCATTTCTGTAACCGCTGTGAGTACGTCACTGCTCCCACACAGACGGCTCTGGACCTGTTATACGAACACGGACTACACGTACCTGCTAGGGCTATCTCTAATGGCATCAACCTACAAAAATTTTCGCAAGGTGAGCGTGATCCAGACATTCGACGTCGCTTCAACCTGCCCGAAGACCGCCCGCTTGCTCTTCACGTTAACCGCTTGAGCGAGGAAAAACGTAACGACGTACTGCTCGATGCCGCTGCTAAAATGCAGGGCAATGGCCACATCGCTCTTGTAGGAACTGGGCCAGCAGAGACAGAGCTACGTACACAGGCAGAGCGCCTGAACCTGGGCGATCGTGTGAGCTTTTTGGGCTTTGTGCCTGATGCTGACTTGTTGGCACTGCGCCGCTCTTGTGAGGCGTTCGTCATTCCCTCACAAGCCGAATTGCAAAGTCTCTCGACAATGGAGGCTATGGCTTGTGGCCTTCCGGTGATTGCGGCTGACGCATATGCTCTGCCGGAGTTAGTACATCACGGCAAAAACGGCTTTCTGTTCCAGGGTGGCAATAGCGATGAGTTAGCACACTATCTGGATGTGCTACTGGCCGATGCGGAGCTACGCGCATGCATGGGCGCAGAGAGCCTGAAGATCATTGCTACCCATGACCGTGTGCAAGTAGTAGACGAATGGGAGGCCCTCTATCAGCGTCTGGACAGCGAGTTTAGCGAGGTCAAAGAGCGTCGCATGCAGATGCGTATGCGACGTGTGCATTCTAGCTACACTCCAACCAAAGCATTACGCCTAGCCTCTCAGCGCACAGGTGATCTCGTGCTCAGTCAAAAACTAGTGAGTAGGACAATGCGGCGTACCTACGAGGAATCGTCACAGTCAGAAAGGATTACGTCCAGCGACGACGCAAAAGCCGTGCAAAGCCGCGCTCGATATCCCAACGCAACTGAGTAACATGATAGCGCACCCAGCCGCTACATATCTCCCACCACGAGTCTTGTGGGGAGAGTAGCTTTGGTCGTTGACCAGGCATATACACTGGCACGAGAGATTGAGAAAAGTGGAGAATGTGATACTCAGGTTTATTAGGCATGCAGTAATTTCTCCTTTTAGGGATGGCCGCCCTTAAGAACCTCCAGCTTTGCCTGCCCATCGGCAATCGCTGTCGCTACTCCCATATCTGCTACTTCACGCGCTACGCGTAGAGCATTTTTGATGGCCTTGGCGTTGGAACGACCGTGTGCAACGATAGCGGAACCATTGACCCCAAGCAATGGTACACCGCCATACTCCGCGTAGTCTAAGCGTTTAAAGACTCGACGCAGTCCAGGACGCAAGACAGCGGCAGCCAGTTTGCTCGCCAGCGAACTGCTCATTTGCGTACGAAGCACCTCTAGTAGCGTTTCGACAAGTCCTTCGCTTAGCTTGAGAACGACGTTGCCCACAAAACCATCGCATACTACCACATCAACTTCCCCAGTAGGAATATCGCGTCCCTCCACGTTGCCAATAAAGTTGAGACCAAGGGCAGCGGCATTTGCTTTGAGCAGTTGATGGGTCTCAATAACCTGTTGATTTCCCTTCGTCTCCTCTTCACCATTAGCCAACAGGCCAACACGGGGCGATGGTATATTGAAGATGCGCTGCATGTAAATCGATCCCATCAGTGCAAATTGTTGTAGATAGTCGGGCTTGCAGTCAGTGTTAGCCCCCATATCTATGACAAAACAAACACTCTTTTTGGTAGGAAATATGCTGCCTAAAGCCGGGCGATCCACGCCTGCTATACGCTTGAGCACAAAAAGAGAGGCCGCCATCATTGCACCGCTGTTTCCCGCAGAGACGGCTCCTAGTGCAGCGCCATCGCGCACAAGTTGTAGAGCCAGCGTCATGGATGCGTTTTTCTTACGGCGCACAGCATTTGCCGGATGCTCATCCATCTCGATAACTTCGTCAGTATGTAGGATGGGCAGATCTAACCCGCTCGTATCGTGCCTAGCTAGTTCAGCACGAATAACTTGCTCGCGCCCAACCAGATAGACGCCCATTCCATACTCACGAGCAGCTTGCACAGCCCCCAGCACGACCTCGCCGGGAGCATTATCGCCGCCCATGGCATCAAGAGCCACACGGACATTCATATTTTTCTCCGCTAGGGTTCTCCAATGGTCGATTTGACCAACTCCACTAACTTGTCCAGGTCAAAAGGCTTGTAGACAATATGCACAACCCCTGCCTCGCGGAATTCCTTCTCTTCATTTACAGCCCCTAGGAAGGCGGTCACGACAATCACCGGTATCTTGTGATGAATACCCATTGCCATGAGCTTTAACTCGTCGCGACCATCCAAGTATGGCATCATTATATCGAGCAATACGAGATCAGGCTGATGTTCGCGTACAGCATCATAGAAACGCAAGCTTTGCGTTATCATATAGGTCTGGTAGCCCTCTTCCGCTAGTGCCTCTGTTAACAGATTGGCAATAGCTGGGTCGTCATCCACGATAAGTATTTTTTTTGCCATAAAGTAACAGTTCCCTCTTCTAACAAAACGACGAAGCACTGCTTAGCAACCATTATAACACTATGTCATGCACACTGTACTAATGAGAATAAATAAGGACTCCACAGCTTGACAACGTAGTGCATTTGTACTACTGTACCTAGACACGAGATGGTAGTACAAATGTATGGAAAGTAGGTCTATGGCCCTTTCATCTCCCCTATTTTGCGACTATTGCGGAGCAGCAAATCGTTCGCAGGCTGTCTACTGTTCTGCCTGTGGTCAAACCTTACATGCTTCTCGTTCGACGACCAACACACAGACGGGCCTACTGGCGCATAAGCACATGTTGAAACAGCGCTACGTCATCCTCGCTCAAGTAGGGCGCGGTGGCTTCGGTGCTGTCTACAAAGCGGCAGATAGTCAGTTTGGCAATCGCCTAGTTGCTATCAAGGAGATGAGCCAGAGCAAACTGAGCGCGCAGGAATTGCTGCAGGTGACAGAGGCTTTTAAGCACGAAGCTCTCCTCTTAGCTAGTCTGACGCACCCGAATCTTGCACGCGTCTATGAACAGTTCACCGATGCTGGTCGTTCGTATCTGGTGATGGACTTTATTGAAGGCGAGACACTGGAGTCCCACCTGGATAAACTGGGTAGCAAACTACTACCGTTGCAAGAAGTACTCGACATAGGTTTGCAACTCTGCTCAGTGCTCGACTACTTACACACGCGCCAGCCACCCATCATCTTTCGCGACCTCAAGCCCGCAAATATCATGCTGACTCCTAAAGGCCACATCTATCTGATCGATTTCGGTATCGCGCGCCACTTCAAACCCGGTCAGAGCAAAGACACGACTGCACTGGGATCGTCGGGCTATGCTGCACCGGAGCAGTATGGGAAGACTCAAACCACGGCTCTCGCCGACATTTATGCTCTCGGTGCAACATTGCATCAGTTGCTCACAGGCGATAATCCGGCAGACTCGCCTTTTCACTTCGCTCCTCTCGACGCTAGCAGCCAGCCCATTTTGACTGAATTGAATACGCTATTACAGGCAATGCTAAGTGTGGAGATAGGCAAAAGGCCAGCGAGTGCTGCCAACGTCAAGCAAGAATTGCTACGTATCGCGACGCAGCACACAGTGGCACTAACACATTCATTGCAGTACGGTACAAGTGCATACAAGGCACAGGCAAAAGCTTCGCGGGCGGCGAAGGGAACGCGTTCGACTCCCACACCGCAACTACAACCACAGTCCAACACCGTCTATATCTGCTACGGGCATAGTGGGCGCGTCACAGGGCTGGGCTGGTCACCCGATGGTAAGCGCCTAGCTTCGACGAGCTATGATAAAACAGTCCACATGTGGGATGCGACTAACGGAAACACTCTGCATACCTACAAGGGGCACGTCGCACATGTCAACGCTCTGGCATGGTCGCCCGATAGCAAGTCTGTCGCCACGGCCAGCGATGATGGAACTGTACACATCTGGGATGCTACGACGGGCATTTTCAAGATGAGCTATGCCGGGCGCAGCGGTTCTGTCGAGACTCTTGCCTGGTCGCCTAATGGTCGGCACATCGCCTCAGCAGGCAAAGACAAGACGGTTCATGTCTGGGATGCAACAACGTGTACACAGCTCTCTATTTATCGCGAGCATACGTACCCGCTGCGCGCCCTGGCATGGTCGCCTGATGGCAAGCGTCTCGCTTCTGGAGGCGAGGGTATGACAGTGCATATCTGGGATGCGCACAGAGGGCAACAGAAGTATCCTTTCTTCAGCATATTCTTCTCATCTAGCAGAGGACGCCTGCGCCTTAGCGGACACAATGGGCGTATTAATAGTCTTGCCTGGTCGCCCGATGGTCGCCACCTTGCTGCAGCAAGTAGCACGGGCCAGCTTCTCATCTGGGACATGCTCACTACCGCTCTCACGTTCTCTAAAGCGACGAGTACAGCCATGAAAAATGTCGTAGTCTGGTCACCTAGCGGAAAGCAGCTCGCTGTCAGTAGCAACGACAAAACAGTGCAAATCTGGCATGTCGCCAACAAGAGCATGACCCACGTCTATCGCGGTCACCTCGGCTATGTCACCGCGCTAGCCTGGTCGCCCGATGGCACGCGCATCGCCTCGGGTGGTGTGGACCGCACTATACAGGTGTGGCGGGTCGTATGAATTTCAAGATGCTGCCTGATAAATCACAGGTTTGTACCTAGCTGGCGGTATCGGGTGGACTTCAGGAAGCAGAAAAGACTGATTACCCGGTTTTCGGGAATGCCAGATTGAGAGATGAAATGGCCTGATCCGCTTTGATGGCCGCTTCGATATCTCCCTTCATCCAACGAGTGCCTACGATGCCTGTCAGCCCGGCCAGAGCTAGAGCAGGTGTGCAGGTAATGAGCATAGCGAGAGCTAGATCGTGACCAGCCAGATTCTGCACGAAATGGGTGCCGCCCGTGGGGTCGAAAGAGCGAGCCAGGATACCTACTAGGCTGGGCGCGAAGGTATCTCCCAGACCATGCGCAAGAAATAGCGTGACCGCCACAGATGAAGCCCGCAAGGCTGAGGGGACTACATCCTGGGTTGCAGCTGTGCTGGGCCCTGTATAAAAGGTGACAAAGATACCTGTGAAGGCAAAGCAGAACGTGAAAAGCAGAAAGCTGTGGACGATCAGTGAGAAGGCAAAGGTTGGCACGCTCAACAGAA
>JAFATZ010000070.1 GCA_019243675.1 Ktedonobacteraceae bacterium
TAGAAGAGTGGCGCGAGCTAGAGCGCAGTAGCCACGATACCAAGCATGAATATATTGACGGGCAAGTGTACCTTATGGCAGGGGGAAACGCTAATCATGCTCGTATCGCCAGTAATACGCTCAGACTCATTGAGGACGCGCTAGGTGACAGCCCATGCAACGTCTACAACTCAGATCTAAGTGTGCGCCTATCACCAACGCGCTATACTTATCCCGATGTCTCGGTCACATGTGACGAGCGTGATCAGGGTGAGATAGACATGGTGCAATCACCCCGCCTGATTGTCGAAGTGCTCTCAGAGTCAACGGAAGCCTACAATCGAGGCAAAAAGTTTGCCCTCTACCGCCAGTGCCCAACCATCGAAGAGTATGTACTCATCTGCACCGATCATCAAGCCGTTGAAGTGTTCCATCGTACAGCGGAGGGATGGATGATCTATCAGGCTCGTGTCTATGGGCCAGGCGATACCATACAGCTTGCAAGCATCGGCGTCCAGTTCCCCCTGTCTGCACTCTACAGGCGTACTACGATCAGAGAGGCACTACAGGAGCCAGGCGGCCCACAAGTGTAGGCTCATAAAGAAATGTGCAAAAAGAAATAGACCGTCAAACTCACGCCCACAATAATCACAAAGAGGCGTACCCACTTCTGCTCAATCTTGCGTGCATAGTAGGCAGCGCCGTAGCCGCCTATAATCGCGCCCACGATCATCACAATCGCTTGCGGCCAGAAGATGGCTCGCCCTATGATAAAGGCAATCACAGCAATGCCATTGATGAAACTTGCCAGCACCGTCTTGAGGGCGTTCATAACGTGAATATTTTCTACACCCATCAATGAGAGAGTTGCCAGCATGAGAATGCCGATGCCACCGCCAAAGTAGCCACCGTAGATAGAGATGATGAGTTGGGCAACAGAAACGCCGCCGAGCACACGCCAAGTCAGACGAGTCTTGTCTAGCACATTTGTTCGCAGAAGCGTCGTAATCGCGGGGCTAAAGGCGAATAAGGCAGTCGCTATCAATAGCAGATAGGGAATAAGAGCAGTGAAGGTTGTCGCTGGCGTCTTCAGCAATAAAACTGCTCCCAGCATACCACCGACGAGACTAGTACCGATGAGCAGAATGAGCACCTCTCGGCGTTGCGTACTCAGTTCGTGCCGATATGGACCGATGCTAGCAACAGAGCCAAGCCAGAGTGCTATCGTATTGGTCGCGTTAGCTGGGATGGCAGGCACACCGCAGAAGAGAAGCGCAGGAAAGCCGAAAAAGCTGCCGCCACCAGCCACAGCATTAAGCATACCACCAACCACAGCAGCCAAGAAGAGCAAAGAGGCTTGTGCAATGTTCATGAGCAACCTCAAGGATTCACGTATACCACATAGAAACAAGCGAACTGGTTCCTGATGCCGTTAGGAACCAGTTCGCTTGTTTCCTACTAGTCTTTCACCCTGAATATTTTGACTCTACGGTGTGGCTCTTTGCCACGACTGCGCGAGAACAAGTTGTAGCGAGTGGCCATCTGGTGCTGGAGGCGTCGGATATAGGCATTGGCAGGAGCAAGTTCTGCCGTTGTCAAACCTTTATTGAGAACTTGATGAATAGCGTCCTCGGTCTCTAGCATGGCACGTTTCGTTGAGTCATCAAATTCAATGGGTGGAGGGTCTTCCTCTTCCTCGTCGGGAGAGGAAGGGATTTCTGGTAGATCGAAGATGCGTGCCAGAGCATGCTGCATCTGGGTTACAGTGTTGCTCTTGAGTATAATGATTAACTTGTTTTCCTGCTCAGCTTTCTGAAGTCTCTCCGGCTGGCGACGATAGTAGTTTTTAATCGTGATCACAGCATCGGCGTCATCCTGGTTGTTCATCACAAGAATAGGTAAATGCAGTTGGCGAGCCGACTCTGCGAGACGATCACGGCTCACACCGAAGGGATAGACGCGCAGCGTTTTCAGCGCTGGTACCTCCGCGTCCTCGTCTGGAAAGATGGAGTCGGGAAGCACATCAGTGGCTACTAATGTAGCAGCAGAGCGTGGCTCAACGTCAGCGGGTGCAGTGCCAGTAGGTGCTAGCGCCCTTACCTGTGATCGATTGTGCCCAATGTGATGGAGTGTGCCCCTGCCACCACCATTGCCGTTACGATCATAGTAGCGCTCCGAGCGGTTAGAGCGGTCAAAGGTGCTGGGCGAGAAGCCGTAATCAGGACGCGCTAAAGTCAGGCCACCGCTCCCCCAGGTTGGTAACTCCATTCCGCCCGTAGAGATGCGTTGCATCAACACTTGCCCTGTCTCGGCATCGCGTGTGCGTTGCTCGGCCACAACAGCTTGGCCGCGTAGCATGTTATCCACAGTATCGGCGACATCGCAATGGACAACCACTTCTTCCCAGCTCTGCTGTTCGACAACTACATTGAAGGTGGGGGGAGCTTTGCGCTCCAGAATGCTTTTTTGCGTATGGCGACGCCGTGCCTCTTCATCACCTAGGGTCACGGTTTGAATACCACCCACCAAGTCGGAAAGTGTCGGATTGACCAGCAAGTTGCCAAGAGCGTTGCCGTGGGCAGTCGCAACAAGTTGCACGCCGCGTTCAGCGATGGTGCGAGCGGCTGCCGCCTCCAGTTCGGTGCCAATCTCGTCGATAACGATTACCTCTGGCATGTGATTCTCCACTGCCTCGATCATCACCGCGTGTTGTTGCGCTGTGCGTGCCACCTGCATGCGGCGAGCACGACCAATACCAGGATGTGGGATATCTCCATCACCTGCAATCTCATTGGAGGTATCGACGACCACTACCCGTTTATTGGCCTCATCTGCCAAGACACGAGCTATTTCACGCAGTAGAGTAGTTTTTCCCACACCTGGGCGACCAAGGATCAGGATCGATTGCCCTTGCTCGACAATATCTCGGATCAGGGCAATACTGCCAAGCACTGCTCGCCCAATACGACAGGTCAAGCCAACGACCCGCCCTTTGCGATTGCGAAGTGCGCTGATACGGTGCAGCGTGCGCTCGATACCAGCGCGGTTGTCGTCCCCAAATTCACCGATATGCTCACTCACATATTCGAGGTCGGTATAGGTGACTGGCTGAGTACTTAGGATCACCTCCCCGTCTGGGAAGCGGCCCTCGGCACAACGCCCGAGGTCCATTACGATCTCCAGCAGTTCACTTCGGTTCTCAAGCCGATTAACCGCGGCGTGGATGCTAGGTGGAAGAGCAGCCAGCAGAGCCTCTAGATCGCCAGTGATCGCATATTGCATAGGCAGTTTTATCACCTCATTATTTTTTGGCGTGAATTGATGGTCCCTAATCCCTTCAAGCCATAAACCGCTCGTTGTTCCAGCAGGGGAGCCGTGCTGTGCCTTATGGCGAGCGAAGCCATGTGCCGCACGAGCAACACCTTAGTGGAGGTGTGCTCAAATCCACTGTTACGTAGAGCAGTGATTACAAAAGAGTCGTACTCACGCACCAGACAATAGATGCGGCGTACACTAATTTCCTGAAGTCGGCTGATACCGAATCTGAGCAATGGCTCGGCCAGATCAGCGTGTTCAGGATGAACAATAAGAAAGAGGCGGTGCGGTGTTGAGCCGTGGCCAGCATAGAGCCGCAACCATGCACCTAAACGCACGCCAACGTCACATACATAGTTTTCGCTTCCTGCCGACAAAGGGAAAGGCAGCGGACGCAGTGAGCCAACGTGCAATTTTGCATACTCCTCGCTATTTTCCTGCAACTCTGCCATCTGCACACGTGGTGGTGTGGCAGCACGGTAGAGTTGATGCAGGCTCCACACGTAGTGGCGATGCCAGCGCCGCAACGAGGGCAGAGGAGGATCAGTGGCTACTAACCTACTTTGTATGTGTTGAGGATCATACACATAGGTCAGTTCGCGTGCGTAGCGTTGAAACCCCGTGCGCTGGAACAATTCCAGCTCCGGTATTTCATCTTCAACCTTGGCAAAAATGCGCAGAATGCCGTGAGCGACTGCCATTTGCAAGGTATATTCCAACAGGCCATTTAAGACCTCTTCGCAGGGGGTAGTGCTATGCACCATTGAGGCTAAATACGCAAGGTTCCACATGATGTGTGATGGACGCTCTTGTACCTGGGCGAAACCGAGTATACGCCAGTGGTCCTCACAAATCCAGGTGCGTGCAGTAGGGTTGAGTGGAAGAATATTTCTCAGGATAGGCGGCGGTAGGGAACTCTCCACCGGCTCCAGCCAGCACACAAAGTTAGCAAACTCGCGCTGTTTACTGCGAGCACGACGGTCAATAGCGTAGATGATGCCCGGCAGATCAACATACAATACCGGTCGTATCATCCAATACTCCCGCATCACAATATGTTTAGCAGGGTCAAGGGGTGACAGCCTTAGGTGTGAAAGGCTTCGTGCCCCTACACTCCCACTACAATTTGATGCTCTGTACTATGCGGAGAAAGTAGTGATGGAAGCGTGTATCTCTGCGACCTTGAATCTGAGCAACCTCTGGGTGAAAAGCCGTGCCTAACAGGGTCCCTTGTCGGACTGCGACGATGGCTCCATCGTCGAGCGTTGCCAGTACCTCTACACCCGGACCGACCGCTTCAACGACTGGCCCACGGATGAAGAGGGCATGGAATGGCGCTTCTCCTAGTACGGGCACCGACACATCTGTCTCAAAACTTTCCCGCTGACTACCAAATGCGTTGCGACGGACGCGGATGTCCATAGAGGCCAACAATGGTTGACCGAGCAATGCGTTATCCGTCTCCTTCGCTAATAAAATCAAACCTGCACATGTTCCCCAAATGGGTACACCTGCCTGAATTTTCCTCTGCAATACGTCGTCTAAGCCGTACTCAATCATCAGCTTACCGATGGTGGTACTCTCACCACCTGGTAATATTATACCATCTACAGTGTGCAAATGCTGCGGAAGTCTCACGGCAATGCCTTCAACTCCCAGCTCTGCTAATACTGCCAGGTGTGCCTCAAAATCACCTTGTAATGCTATTACGCCAATACGTGGCTCTGGGTTAGACATTGGAAACTACCAGCCTCGCTTCGCCATCAGTTCATTTTCTGGCAGTTGGCTACTATTGATGCCTACCATCGGCTCACCAAGATTGCGTGACACTTCGGCAAGAATGTGCGGGTCCTGGTAGTAAGTTGTGGCGCGGACAATAGCCTTGGCACGCTTGAGCGGATTGCCAGACTTAAAGATACCCGAGCCAACGAAGACGCCCTCGGCACCCAGGCGCATCATCAATGCCGCATCGGCGGGAGTGGCAAGGCCACCAGCGGAGAAGTTGACAACTGGCAACTTTCCTGTACGCGCTACCTCGCAGACAAGATCATATGGCGCACCGAGGTTCTTGGCTTCCGTCATTAATTCTTCCTCGGGCAACCCCTGTAGGCGGCGAATGCCGTCCATAATTGCACGCATATGTCGTACGGCCTCAATCACATTTCCTGTACCAGCCTCGCCCTTTGTGCGCATCATAGCAGCTCCCTCACCAATACGGCGCAGAGCCTCGCCTAGATCACGAGCACCACAGACGAAGGGCACCGAGAAGAGGTGCTTGTTAACATGGAAGCGCTCATCGGCAGGTGTCAGCACCTCTGACTCGTCGATACAGTCTATACCAATAGCCTGGAGAATCTCAGCCTCTACGAAGTGGCCAATGCGACACTTTGCCATCACCGGAATGGTTACCGCTGCTTTGATGCTGATAATCATCTCAGGGTCACTCATACGTGCCACTCCCCCCTGAGCACGAATATCGGCTGGCACCCGTTCCAGAGCCATTACTGCCGCCGCCCCTGCCTCCTCTGCAATGCGCGCCTCATCAGCATTAGTAACATCACAGATCACTCCACCTTTGAGCATCTCTGGAAAATTTCGCTTTACCTGTATTGTTCCTACCTGCTTCTGCATGCCTGAGTCTTTCCTGGAGTATGTGTATAACGTTTGTACTAAGATTCTATCACATGTTAAGCAGACCTTGCTAGTGCCGATTAGCTTCCTCTGCTCTTTCCTGTCTGGGTGGGGGGAGGCTACCGCTCAATGGTTCTGGGTGCGCGTCAAGTTGTTGCAGCGAGGGGCCAGTGAGGTATGGTGCCTGACGTGGCTTGCAGGGGGAATCCACCTCGGTAGGGGCCCAATTCATGGTGCCTCCATTGGCCACACAGGGCACAATCAATCGGGCCCCTACCGAGTTTGCGCACAAACTTGACGCCCACCCATGGTTCTGAGCAGAGTTGCAAAGCCCTGTAGCGCCTGTTATACTAGAGATGCAACGCTAGGAGAGTATCACTCTTGTAAAGAGCGATATTGTAGGAGTCACTGCAAAGTATTGTTCCTACTGGAAATGAGAACGCGGTAATGACCACCGCACGTAATTTCAGAAAAACAGCCATACCAGCACTACCACCGAAGCAGGATGGTCCCATTATTCATGGAGATGTAGCTACTATCCAGCACTGGTTATATCACTACTGGGAAAAACTACACCTAGCAGTACAAGAACTAGCCCTCGTGGCTATCACACAGGACCGTTCAGAATACATGGCTTGGACGGGCAAGCGCCTCAATAGTATGGTTCTTGGCTGTTATTGTTATGTTGCTGCACCACAGGTAGCGATGCGCCATGTAGATTGCCTACCCCCCAGGCATGGTACACGCTCTAGCGTGCCTATAGAGGCTAACCCATCACACATCGCTACTCATCGGCATCTCATTTTTATCGAACCAGACATGCGCCCCAGATCTATAGAAGTTACTATTGCCCACGAACTGATCCATCTGGCTGACCGTGTAAACGGTACACCGCGCCGCCATCGCCATCATGGGTACGATTCTATCGCCCAGGATGAGGCAGCTATTACTGGCTATGATCTGGAGGAGCTGCGTGTGCTGCTGCACGAGGAGAGTAGTCGCAGGGAGTGTATGCGGCGCGAACGGCGTCCCATTCGCTATATGTATGAATGTCCCAACTGTGGCAAGAAGTATCCTAGAACCAGAAGATATTCACAGGCAGTATCGTGTAGTAGTTGCGATAAGCATTACAATCCGTGCTTCCGCTTGATGTTGTCGCTGGCGTAATCTTCCACCATCTCCACCTGCAATGTATATATCCATTCCAAAAGGGAGCGCGTATGGTGAATGCGACTGCTCAAGATTACACGTTCAAAGGAGTCAATCTTACCCGACTCGCTGTTTGTGTAATATTTGGACTCTAGACGTTTGAGAAATTGCTGGCAAGCAAGAATTTCTTGACTAAGCAAGTTTGGTATCTGTTCGGGTAGGTACAGGCGCACAAAGTACAGTTTGATGAGAAAAAGGATGCGCACATCGCGTGGTTTCTCAACGGGTTGAGTGAGCCAATGGAGAAAGAGATCATGGCCCTGTTTCGTCAGGTGATAGACTTTGCGCGGTGGTCGCGTTCCCTGTGGTTCCAGTTGTGCTTCAATGTAGTGTAGGCGCTCCAGTTTTTTGAGGAACGCGTACATCTGGCTCATCTCTAGGTGCAAAATCTGTCTCAGCGTACCACCCTCGAAGTGTTGAAACATCTCATAGCCGTGCATGGGCCGATTCTTGAGTAGTCCTAGAATGATATATTCTGCTGGTTCACTAATCTGCATGCGATCTCTTTCAAACAAGAAAAACTTGCAGTGTTGCTTGAAAATCAGGCTCTTACATCTCTGCTATGTACACGTAAAAAAATATCTGCGATGATAACAATAGCGAATGCTACAATGGGAATTGCTATCTTCGTCCAGGGGAACTGGTTGACGATCCAAGTGAGACTGTCATCACTCAGCACCATGTTGGCCGCCGTCCATGCCAGTACTAGGGCAGCGAGATCAAGCAACCACGTGAAGTGTCCGACTAATTCGGCCACCAGGGCACTGGCGAACAGAAGCAGGAGTACACTCAAAAATACGCCTCCTATCAGTAGCTCAAAATTGCCATTCGCTATCGCCCCTACGGCCAGCACATTGTCTAGGCTCATTGTCACATCCGCAACGAGAATAGTCACTATGGCCGCCAATAAACTGTGCTTAACGAGCGCTTGCTTATATGTGGAAGATTCAGATGACGCTCCGCTATGTGTTTCTTGCTTAGGAGATATCCTGCTCTCACGATCAGCAAGTAGGCGGATAGCGATAACAAGAAGAATGACGGCTCCAATAGACTGTATCCAGGCCCAGTTCAGCACCACTGTAGAGACAAGGGAGAAGGTGATACGCAGCACGATAGCGCCTGTGCCTCCGACACTGATAGCGAGCCAGCGCTGTCGCCTGGGAAAGCTGGAGGCAGCAGCACCTATCACGAGCGCATTATCGCCGCTTAACAGTAAGTCGACGAGTATGATACTTGCTATTGCTTCGAGTTGGTCCAACAACGTGATAGACTCCAGAATAAAAATCGTGCTAATGTATATTACAACATTACGAAGAGATTGATTTGCTGCTCATAATGCGGATGAGGCCGCTTAGCAGCGCAATACGTTCGGGTAGATAATCAAGCTCGACGTACTCGCCGGGATTGTGTGCAAGTCCACCGCCCGCACCCAGCCCGTCGATAGTCGGAATGCCCAGAGATGACGTCGAGTTAGCATCAGAAGCTCCACCGCTACCTACATCCTCTATCTTTAAGCCCAGTTCACGACCAGCTTCTTGTACCATCTCTACCAGAGGTTGATTCTGCGGGGAACGCTCAAAGGGCCTAAAGTGAATGTCAGTGCTTAGCGTAATGCTTGTACCATCGAGCACTGTCTTTGAGGCTACTTTGCGTATTGCTGCCTCAATCGCGTGTAAGCCCGCCTCATCACTGGCACGCACGTCCATTTCACAGTAGGCGAAGTCGGGCACGACGTTGGTACGCTCACCTCCGCCAATGATGCCGACGCTGACCGAAGTGCCTGGGATAGTGCCATTGAGGGCCTGCAGCGCCTGGACCTGATACGAGAGTTCCAGAATAGCATTGCGCCCATCTTGCGGCGCAACGCCCGCGTGGGCTGAAACGCCTCGCACTTCGAGGCGGAACTTCCCGCAGCCACGGCGCGATGAGACCACAGTAGTCTTAGTACGCCCAGCCTCCAGCACAATAACGGCATCCGACTGGTATGCTAGCTCTCGAATAAGCTGTCTACTGCCAGGCGAGCCAATCTCTTCATCACTATTGCAGAGAAAGGTTACACTTTGATAATGGGCCTGTTGTGCTTCGATCAGTAGGTGCAAGCCATAGAGGCCAATCAAGACGCCCGATTTCATATCGAGCACCCCTGGTCCCGTTGCGATACGCATGCCATTACGCTCACTAATCGCAAAGGGACGGCGCTGAGCTTCGCCATCGGGGAAAACAGTATCCATATGTCCCACCAACAGGATACGTGGCCCTTTGGTAGCACTGCCCTTGTGTGTGGCAACAAGGTTATTGCCGTAGTTCTGCTGATGGTCAAACGTCGTGGAGAAACCGAAACTCAGAAACCGCTCCTGCAGGTAGATACCAACGTCGTCCACACCTGCTTTGTTGTACGTACCCGAATCAATATTCACAATCGCCTTCAGGTCGGCGAGATAGGGGTCCATAAGCCGCTCAGCGCGCTCAAGGACGGGGTGCTTCTGCATATCCTGTTCCGTTCGTAGAGTAAACAATCATATGCTGTAGGTTATCTCAGAAGAGAGGGATTGTCAATGCTAATTCCTAGTTCTAGCACTACTCGTTCATTTCAGTATTGCTACTGCCCCTTCTCTGTCTCTGGAGCACCTCTTCCTGTACCTTTGGATCTTGCGCCACCCGAGGCGGCACGTCCGGTTCTTGCGTTTCAAGCACGAAATCTACGACGTGTTCCTTGTCAGCTTTTTCTGTTGGTCTACTATCCACATGGGCTTTTGCCTCATCTGTGGGACTATCGTCGTTGAGTCTACCACCCATCGTACTCACAAATGTAGCTACATCGTTGGGAAGAGGCTGTACTCCTTCCGCAAAGAAGGAGTTGACCTCTGCCCCGAGCAGCATAATCACAGCAAAGTAGTAGAAGAACACGATCAGAATGGCACCTAGTCCGACGGCCCCAGCCACCCCAATGAGAAAATGGGAGGAGTACAGGGGAAAGATGAGCACATACAGTTGCAGTGCAAAGGCTGCTACTATCGCTCCAAGCCAGCCATGACCAAGACGAATATCCTGGTTGGGTACAACAACATAGATGAACTCGAACAAGATGAAGGACGCAATTAGGCCACCAAGGAATCCAGCCACCGTCGTCAAGAGAGGAAGACGACCCAGCCACGTGTTATGCAGCAGAGAGAACGCCAAGGCGGGCACGCTACTAGCCAAGACCATTATAGGAACGAGGAGGAGAAAGAGCAAGAACATCCCAATCGCCATCAGGTTTTGGCGCACGAAGGGACGTGGACGGACCCGATAGATGATACAAAAGCAGCTTTCCAGGAAAATAAAGAGCCGTGAACCCCCAAAGATGGCACTGAGCACTGCAATCAGGCCTAATAGACCCGAGGAGTGCTTGAGATTTTGTTCGACTGCGGTGATGATAACTATAGGGTTGAGGTTGTTGGGAAAAGCACTGGGAAGGGCCGACAGGACAAAATTTGTGGCTGTACCCCCGAACCTGCCCAGCAGCAAACCAAGGACGGCGAGCAGTGCCACAAGCAATGGGAAGATCGCCAGTAGTAAGTTATAGGCTAAGGCTGCTGATAAGTTCATCGACCAGTCATTGCTGAATTTGCGTAGCAAAGTCTGTAAAGGCTTCGTCTGGTTCTCAATGTTGTGCGCGATGCCCAAAAAACTCCTGTCCTGTAACTTTGCATCTGGCTTC
>JAFATZ010000289.1 GCA_019243675.1 Ktedonobacteraceae bacterium
TTGCAGATGATGGCCGTAGACAGTGATTGAACTGGTATGAACGATGCGTTGTACCCCGGCATCCAGTGCAGCATGAATGAGATCGGCTAGGCCCTGTACATTTACAGCATGGTACACATCCTCTAGACCCCAAGGCCCTGTTTTGGCTGCGACATTATATACACGTTGCACTCCCTGCACAGCTTGCTTTAGCGAGGAAGCGTTAGTTATATCACCATTCACCACCTCAACGCCCTGCAGTGTGTGTAAGTAGCTCGCATCCTCCACGGGACGCACCAGAGCGCGTACCTCATACCCACGTTCTACTAACATATCAACGAGGTGACCGCCCAAAAAGCCAGCCGCCCCTGTGACTAGTACTTTCACGTTATACTCCTTTTAAATAGTTCTTCCTCTACTTCCATCTCATATCCGAGGTGAGTATAGCAATTGTGCAAAGCGTTGGCAATATACTAGGAGAGAAGGAGTAAATGGTGAGTTGCTATCTGCCTCTACAAGATGCTATGATGTCTCCAAAAGAAGAAAACTATGGAATGTGTACCAATGATGACAGACACCATGCCACCAGAACAAATAAAACGCCGTGAGTTTCTCACACTCTGCGCAGCCCTAACAGCCCTGCCAGGGCTGCTGTCCGCGTGCCAGAATGGACAGCCAAGTTCCGCCAGTGCGATTTCAAGCCCTTCCAATGGGCCATCACCCACCGACGCCGACTGGTCTGCCCTGGCCAGAAGCCTACAAGGAACGCTAGTCCGACCAAACAGTCCGCGGTACGCGACCGACCACCAGCTCTTTAACACGCGCTTTGATGGTGTACTGCCAGCCGCGATTGCTTACTGCGCCTCGCCTGCGGATGTCCAGAAGTGCCTCGCCTTCGCGCAACGCTTCACTTTGCCCCTGGCACCTCGCGGCGGTGGCCACTCCTACGCTGGCTATTCGACGACTACTGGCTTGGTGCTAGATGTGACCCGTATGAGTGCGGTGCCAGTGGATACGAGCAGTGTGACTGCTACGGTGGGAGCGGGGGCACGACTGATCGACGTTTACGCGAAGCTTGCCCAACAGGGGCTGGCACTGCCCGCTGGCTCTTGCCCGACAGTGGGCATCGCAGGTCTGACGCTTGGGGGTGGAGTTGGTGTGCTTGGTCGCAAGTTCGGCTTGACCTGCGACAATTTGCTCGCGGCACAGGTTGTCTTGGCCGATGGTCGCGTGCTTACTTGCGACGCGACCCACAATTCTGACCTGTTCTGGGCACTGCGTGGCGGTGGTGGTGGCAACTTCGGCGTGGTCACTTCGTTCACATTCCGAGTACACCCGGTCTCCACACTGTCACTATTCACCCTGGACTGGCCGTGGAGCAGTGCCGCTGCTGTGGTCGACGCGTGGCAGGGCTGGGCACCTGTGATGCCGGACGAGTTGTGGTCTAACTGCTTGCTCCTAGCTACCAACAACAAGCCCTCTGCTCCAATTGTGCGGGTGAATGGTGTCTACGTAGGTACTGTCGCGGCGCTGAACCCACTGCTGCAGCGGCTAACCAGCCGCATCAGCGCTGCACCTACAAGCCGCTTCGTGGGGGCTAACAACCTGCTCGACACTATGCTGATCGAGGCAAACTGTTTTGGTAAGACTGTGGCTCAATGTCACCTGCCCAGCCAGAACCCGAACGGCCAGTTACAGCGGGACACCTCTGATGCCAAGTCCGACTACTTCACTCGTGCTCTGCCGCCCAAGGGTATTGACGCCTTGGTGAGTGCGATCACACGCCGTCAAGCCTCCACGCTAGGCGCAGGCGGCATCTTGCTCGATGCGAATGGCGGCGCGATCAACCGCGTGGCCGCGGACGCGACAGCCTTTGTACACCGCAACGCGCTGTTCTCCGCCCAGTACACGGCAGGCTGGAACGCGAGCGACCCTGCTTCCATCGCCGCAGCGAATCGCTCCTGGCTGACCGAGACGTGGCAGTCAATGCGCCCGTACGCCAGCGGGCAGGCTTACCAGAACTATATCGATCCAGACCTAGCTAACTGGCAGCAGGCGTATTACGGCACCAACCTACCACGACTGCAGCATGTCAAAGCTGTCTATGACCCCAACAATTTCTTCCATTTCGCGCAAAGCATCCCACCTGCGAGCGGAGCGTAGGCGCATAACACCCATCCGACCTGGTCGCGAGGTCAGTGACTTCTTGACAGCAATGATATACTTAAGCTCTAGAACATACAGTAGCTAAAAGAAGCGAGAGGAACTCAGATGGCAGACCAGTCGGATAGAACAAGTGATGGTGGCGGGTTGAAAATCATCGGCGCAGGTTTTGGACGCACAGGAACATTCTCTCTCAAGGCCGCACTCGAAATGTTGGGATTCGGTCCATGCTACCATATGAGTGAAGTTTTGGCTCACCCGCAGCATATCGAGCGCTGGGAAGCTGCTCTCAAGGGCGAAGCCATCGACTGGCAGCAGCTATTTGCGGACTACCAATCTTGCACGGACTGGCCTGCTTGCACTTTCTATGCGGAACTTATGCAAGCATATCCCGAGGCGAAAGTGCTTCTTTCAGTCCGTGACCCCGAACGCTGGTATGAGAGCGCTCGCAGCACGATCTACCGCGTCACCCACCGCTCCTATCACATCGCCGACAATGATACCGACTCTATTTCACAGGGTCTAGCACTACCCCCTGGCGCACGTGAGAGCATTAGGATGATCAGTGACTTGGTCTGGGATCGAACCTTCGACGACAAATTCACTGACAAAGATCAGGCTATTGCGGTTTTCAATCGGCACATCGAGGAAGTCAAGCAGCGCGTTCCAGCTAAAAAGTTGCTGGTCTACAATGTAAAAGAAGGTTGGGAACCGCTTTGTTCCTTCTTGGACGTTGCAGTTCCGGAGCAACCATTTCCACATCTCAACGACCGCGACTCCTTCATGCAGAGGCAAAGAGACCAGCACTGAAAGGGGAGACAATCACTGCGATAGCGCTCATTCAATTCCCTCATCGGAGGAGAACGGGAGACGGGAGACAAACCCATGCCCACCAAGGTGCAGACCAGCATCGACGTTCACACAGCGCCCTGCTGCATATAGTAAGGGACTCGTTACTTTTTTTGGCTGACAACCAAGCATATGGCTAATAGGAGTGTGGCCGTGTACTAAGCATTGACCTCCGTAGAGATCAAGAAAGCGTTGTACGAATACCTCCCCATGCGTATCGCTGTAGAAAATTCCTCGTTTGACAAAATCTTCTAGCAATTCCTCCCAGGCGAG
>JAFATZ010000341.1 GCA_019243675.1 Ktedonobacteraceae bacterium
CTGAGTTGGAATAGAGAGATAATGCGGTTCCTCAGGCAACGGAATGGTCGCTCGTTGTTTCCCATTCGTGTCGAAGATGTTCAGAATACCTGCATTGGCAACCCACAGTTGATCATCTACACCTCCGATAAGCCCTCCGCCAATAACGGCGACAGCCAGCCCAGAGACGGGACTGCTCACCTGTAGAGTACGTTGCACGTCACACGTTGTGGGATCAAGAGCAGTCACAAGATTCGATTGATCGCCCGCCACATAGAGTATATTCATGCCAGGATCAAGGGCGAGCAAGGATGGATGACCAGGTAGACTCCTAGTACAGAAGACCTGCCTAGTTTTCGCAGCGATCACCGTCAACCGTCCAAGATTCGGTTGGGTCACATACAATAAGCGTCCATCGCTACTGAGTAAAATAGTCGCAGGGTTGCCCGTAACCGACAGCGTCGCTACCACCTGTCGCTGCATGACATCAATCACACTGACTCCCTGTGATGTGCTGCTGACGTAGGCCAGATTGGGCGCTCCTCCATCAGCTTGAGCCTGGATCGGGCAAAAGAACAGGAAAGTGAGCGCTAATAAGAAGAGGGAAGAAAACATGACAATCGTTCTTCCTCTGAGAGCTTGCATATTGTCTATCCTTATGTAAAAATGTATGAGTACATATTACTACGTCTGAAACTCATTATTAGGACAAGATCAAGAAGCTGAAATGTTGTGTTTTTGCAACTTGAAAGCTTACAAAAAACACAACATTTCGAAAACAAACTTGACAAGAATACAGCAGTGATCTAAGATGTAGTGGCAGACGTAATCCTTTATAGTAAACCCAATTTTTAGAGAAAGGAGGAAATCATGAGCATACAACGTCTTGTTACGCTAGTTGGTGGTATCATCTTTATCCTGATAGGCATTCTTGGATTCTTTCCCGTCTTCACTCCTGGTGGAGCACTCCTGGGCCTCTTTGCCGTGAATGCCGTACACAACATCGTACATCTCCTGCTTGGAATTATTGCACTTATAGCCGTATACTTGGGAATGTCTCAATTGTATAATAAGGTTATAGGTATTGTTTACCTGCTGCTAGCTATTATTGGGTTCATACTTCTTCCCGTTGGGCCCGGCCTACTGCTAGGGATCGTAGCCATCAATTTGGCTGACAACTTCCTGCATCTCGTTTTAGGTATTGTACTCGCTGGTGTTGGATTCCTAGTACCCGCAGATGTCCAGACTGCTCGCGCATAATGCTGCTGTAAAAAGCAAGCATACAAAAAAGGAAACGATGAAGATGACATCTTCATCGTTTCCTTTTTTGTATGCTTATTCTAACTTTTGCGCTTATGCCTCGTACATATAAGGGAAGGGAGAGGCGCATATGACGGCATTTGATAAGACGAGCGATTCGCATACAAGGATAACTGCTAAGCTTTCAAGGCAGGGAACAAGGGGTAATACAACACCACTAGATATAAATAAAGAGGATCAAGACCAGCAATCCAGGTTTGTTGATAATCTGCACTTGACAGTTATTGAGGGCTTCCAGGTTGGGCGCGGTGTGGCACGCATTGACCCTGATGATATGGACCGTTTAGGGTGTCAAGCGGGCGATATTGTGCTAATTACAGGGGCACGTACAACAGCAGCTAAGGTTGTGCCGATTGCGCCAAGTGACCGTGGGCAGCAGACTATCCAGATGGACAGCCAGGTGCGCCAGAATAGTGCTTCGGGACTAGGCGAACACGTTGTCGTACGCAAGGCGAAGGTGCATACTGCTGAGAAGGTGACAGTTTTGCCGCTGAGTAGTGGTGCGCCAATTCAAGAGGCTGATCTACAGTATATCGCACGCTATTTGGTGGGATTGCCAGTTGTGATTGGTGATTTGCTGCGTATAGGCACTCCAGGGGCTGCGCCGCGCGAACTACTCGTCATCAGCACCACACCAGCCACGCCAGCCTATACACTGCACAAGAGGAATACAGGCGAGATGCCGACGCTGGAAATGCCAACTCCTCCACAGCCAACTAATGATGTTGAGGCCGTGTTAGTCCAAGCAGGAACGGTCGTACGCGCTCAGGCACGTGGCGCAGCAAGCAGCACTCCTGGACGTGTGAGCTACGAAGATATCGGTGGACTGGGCAAAGAACTGCAACGCATCCGTGAGATGATCGAACTGCCGTTGAAATATCCTGCCGTCTTTGATCGCCTGGGAGTGGAGCCGCCCAAGGGAGTACTCCTCTACGGGCCTCCCGGTACTGGTAAGACATTGATTGCACGCGTCGTAGCTGCTGAGACCAACGCAGCTTTTTTCGTCATTAATGGACCAGAGATCATCAACAAGTTTTATGGAGAGAGCGAGTCACGGCTGCGCTCTATCTTCCAGGAGGCACAGCGCCGAGCACCCAGCATCATTTTTATTGACGAACTCGACGCGTTGGCCCCGAAACGAACCGAGATAGGCGGCGAGGTCGAAAGGCGTATCGTCGGGCAACTGCTCGCACTTATGGATGGTCTGGCGTCACGGGGACAGATTGTCGTGATCGGCGCGACAAACCAGCCCAACGCCCTTGATTCCGCGCTGCGTCGTCCTGGTCGCTTTGATCGTGAAATCATGTTGCGTGTGCCGGACGTGCGTGGGCGCATGGAGATACTGCGTATTCATAGTAGAGACGCGGCATTAGCCAATGATATCGATTTTGCACGCCTAGCGCAATTAACGCCGGGTTTCGTAGGCGCTGACCTAGAGGCTCTCTGTCGCGAGGCAGCAATGAATGCCCTGCGTCGCGTACTACCACATATTGATTATCAGCGCGGCTACATCCCGTATGAGACGTTGGTCAATCTCAGTATTACCATGCCAGATTTTCAGGCTGCACTGCGCGAGATAGAGCCATCGACAATACGCGAGGTCTACGTCGAGGTAAGTGAGACTTCCTGGGACGATATCGGCGGCCTTGAGCAAGTCAAGGAACTGCTGACAGAGAGTGTAGAATGGCCTCTGCGCTATCCCGAGCTGTACGCCAATGCACACGTAGAGCCACCACGAGGTTTGTTGTTAACAGGCCCTCCTGGAACAGGGAAAACGCTCATCGCACGGGCCTTAGCCAATCAATGCGAGGCCAGTTTCATCTCCATCAAGGGTCCAGAGCTACTCTCGAAATGGGTAGGAGAGTCGGAGAAAGGCATACGCGAAGTCTTCCGGCGGGCGAAACAGGCAGCACCGTGCATCGTCTTCTTCGATGAGCTTGACGCACTTGCGCCGCGCCGTGGAGGCAGCAACGATAGCAATGTGGGAGATCGTGTTATTGCCCAGTTGCTCACCGAGATGGATGGTATTGAGGGGCGTGCAGGAGTTCTCGTACTAGCAGCAACTAACAGGCCGGAGTTGATAGATCCAGCATTGCTGCGCCCAGGTCGCTTTGATCTAGTCGTCGAATTGCATGCTCCTAACGAGGTTGAACGCCAAGCTATCTTTGCAGTCCATTTGCGCGGCAGGCCGATTGCACCAGAGGTGACCGTTGAGGAACTGGCACGACTCACAGCAGGACGCAGTGGTGCTGATATCGAAGCTATATGCCGACGTGCATCGCTACTCGCATTACGTGAGTGGATTACACCCAGGCTCGACATTGGGCACGTGCAGGTGACAGAGGAGAGCGCACATAGCGAGGAGGTCACTCCTCCTGTGCTGGAGAGTATGCCTTCTCAACCTATCAGCACACACTTGCAGATTCGTCCAGAACACTTTGCCCGCGCTATTGACGAGCAGCATGAACGCTACGCAGTGCAAGAGGAGGCAGACAAGGCTAGAGCACGCCAGGAAGAAGGGCGACAACGCTTGATAGAAATGGCTGCTCAGCGTGAGCCTGAGCGCAAAGTAGCGTTGAGAGGATTTCGCCTCTGGCTGGCACGGCTTTTCCGACTCATAT
>JAFATZ010000353.1 GCA_019243675.1 Ktedonobacteraceae bacterium
TACATTTGTCTTATATACCGGAGCAGGAGCCACAGTCCTGTTTCAGGAGGCAGAACGCATTGGTCGCCTGCCCGAACTGCTCAGCAGGCTTCACGCCGTCACAGTGGTGTGCCGGGGACCGAAGCCGTCGGCTGTGCTCAAACGCTATGGAGTACCGGTAACCTTGAGTGCGAGGGAGCCGTACACGACCAAAGAATTGCTCGAGGCCATGATGCCTCTGGAATTGAGAGACACCGATGTGGCAGTGTTGCACTACGGAGAGCGCAATATTGAGCTAGTACACGCTTTGCAGGAGAGGGGTGCCCATCTCGAAGAGCTGTGCCTCTACGAATGGCTACTACCCGCAGATACAACTCCTTTGCAAACACTAGTGCAAAATATCATTGCTGCTCGCGTAGACGCTGTTGTCTTCACCAGTCAAATTCAGGTACGCCATCTGTTTCTTGTCGCTACAGAACTGGCATTGAGCGCGGAACTAACCCACGCTCTGAACACGAAAACCATTGTCGCTTCCATTGGTCCCACGTGTACGACAGCCGTACAAAGTGCTGGAGTGACCCCTCACGTCATACCAGAACACCCAAAGATGGGACATCTGCTCAAGGCTCTCGTTGAGTACATGGCGTAGCATTTCGTTGTCTAGATAATTCGGTAAAGGAGTACCATATGCAAACGCGCCCTACTACACCTAAAGGCTCTCCAGGAACGCTTTTCGCTTCCTTTTTACATTTCGATATGTGCTTCACGATGTGGGTACTGCTAGGTGCCTTGGGCATTTACATCACAAAAGACCTGCGACTCAATGCCGCCCAGCAAGGCCTAATGGTGGCTATTCCTACGCTTAGCGGTGCATTTTTCCGCATAATATTTGGTCTGCTGAGCGACCGATTTGGCGGGAAACGTGTCGGCGTAGGTATGTTGCTATTCCTCTTCATTCCTCTGCTGCTGGGATGGCTCGTTAAAGTGAACTTCCCTGCTATTCTTGGCATTGGACTGATGCTCGGTGTTGCAGGAGCATCTTTCTCGGTAGCGCTACCTTTAGCTAGCCGCTGGTACACATCCGAGCGCCAGGGCTTGGTAATGGGCATTGCCGCAGCAGGAAATGTAGGAACCGTTATCTCTACCTTTTTCGGTCCTAGACTCGCAACTTCCTACGGTTGGCACGGTGTCATGGGGCTAGTGATGATCCCATTGGCCGTGGTGCTGTTGATTTTCGTGTTGCTGGCCAAAGACAGCCCTAACCGTCCTGCTCCATCGTCAATAGGCCAGTACCTGGCGATCATGCGACGAGGCGACCTGTGGTGGTTCTGCCTGTTTTACAGCATCACCTTCGGCGGTTTTGTAGGGTTAGGCACCTTTCTACCGATCTTCCTGCATAACCAATATGCCTTGAATCCGGTGAGCGCTGGCAGTCTGACAGCTCTAGCAGCTTTCCTGGGCAGTACACTGCGTCCGGTGGGAGGGTATATCGCTGATCGAGTTGGTGGGGTGCGCTCCCTCTCGATTGTGCTAGGAGCGGTCGCCGTCCTCTATGCGACAACCTCTTTCCTGCCTCCCCTTGGAGTCATGTCGGTACTCTTGGTCGCCGGAGTGGCATTATTGGGTACGGGAAACGGAGCAGTGTTTCAACTGGTGCCACAGCGCTTTCGAGCCGAGATCGGTGTGGCAACAGGCATTGTGGGTGCCTTCGGGGGATTTGGTGGTTTCTTCTTGCCCACACTGCTTGGCAGCGTCAAGCAACTGAGCGGCTCCTATGGCATCGGGCTAGCAGTGCTGGCATGCATCGCTTTTACAGCGCTTATCGTGCTGCGTCTGCTGGTAACGTTCCGCGAAACGTGGCGCTTCTCGTGGAAGGTGCCTGTGCTTACGCCTGCTATTAGTGAATAATAGATCATAGAAAAGAGTGGGTGTCAGGGACGCCCACTCTTTTCTATGGTATAGTAGATGAAAGCGATTAGGCACTGAGTAGAGAGATAGCAGCAGGAAATAGCAAGGGACGAAAAGAGAAGACATATGCCGAAGTATTATCCTATCATGCTTGATATTCGGAAGCGCCAAGCTGTGGTCGTTGGTGGTGATCGCGTGGCGGCGGAGAAGGCGGCAGCTCTCTCTGCCAGTGGTGCCTATGTTACAGTAATCAGTCCGGAGTTCTGTGAGGAATTGCTTGCTCTAAGCCAGCAGGTGACGCTGCGTTGCAAGACATATGAATATGGTGATCTGGCAGAAGCTTTCGTCGTCGTCGCAGCAACTGCTCATGATCCACACCTCACCGAACTCATCTACGCTGAAACGTCGCAGCGTAGGCAATTGCTCAACGTCGTAGATGTGCCAGAACGTTGCAACTTTATCGTCCCCTCGATTCTGCGGCGCGACCAGCTTACGATTGCCGTTTCAACCGAAGGCACCAATCCCGGCCTTGCCAAGCGTATTCGCCAACACCTGGAGACTTTGTTTCCATCGGCATATGGTATGTACCTGCGGCTAGCTACTGTCGTACGCTCGTATTTAAGAAAAGGTGGCTTTTCCTACGCCCAGCGCGATGATTTCTTTGGCGACTTTTTTCATTCAGAGGTGCTCCAGCAGCTTGCGCAGCACGATGAGGCGGCAGCTTTGACGACAACGGTGAAACTTCTGCACCACTACGGACTTGATATAGAGAGGGAGACGCTCACGGCCGGGCTAGAGGAGCAGAAGCAGCAAGATGCATGAGGGAACAGGCACGGGCAAGGTGTATATCGTTGGAGCTGGTCCCGGCGACCCTGAGCTAATCACGCTCAAGGGCATGCGCTGTCTGCAAGCGGCTGACGTAGTGCTCTATGATAGGCTGGTGGACCCAGACCTATTGCATATGACACGTGGTGATGCCGAACACATCTTTGTCGGTAAGAGTCCCGCGTGCCACACTCTACCACAGCACGAGATCAACACGCTGCTTATTGCCCATGCGCGGCAAGGCCGTGTCGTGGCGCGTTTGAAAGGCGGAGACCCCTTCATCTTTGGGCGAGGAGGAGAAGAAGCGCTGGCATTGGCCAAGGCTGGCATCCCCTTCGAGATTGTGCCTGGCGTCACTTCAGCTAGCGCTGTACCCGCTTATGCAGGCATTCCTATCACGCACCGTGGTTACACCTCCACCGTTACTATTGTGACGGGGCATGAAGGACACGCCCCTGTACGGGTGAACTGGCAGGCATTAGCAGAGTTGGGTGGGACGCTTGTCGTGCTGATGGGGGTCAAAGGGTTGCCATACTTTACCCAATCTCTTATTGAAGCAGGGCTGTCCCCTCAGACGCCAGCGGCGGTGATCCAGGAGGGGACAACACACAGGCAACGCGTAGTGACGGGAACCCTTGCTGATATTGCTAAGCTAGCAGCCGAGGCTGATCTTAGCTCACCTGCTATTACCGTGATTGGCACAGTTGTTAGCTTAAGCGAGACGCTTGCGTGGTATCAGCATTTTCACTCGTGACTTGCTCCTCATAGGTGGCAGTAGTTGCTTGATGGACATGACGGCGCGTAGCCACCACTTGTTATTTTACAAACATGGCTTGTGCGAAATGAGATATTTCACCATCGTTAAACCAACGAGATGAAGGTTATCTGTGGCCATAGTATTGGCGCGGAAACTGACCTGCAGAAAATCTTGCAGCGATTGCCCCGGATAGGGTTGATCAAAAGCGCTGGGAGCACGCAGATCCAGATAACAATTCAGCAGCTTGGTGGAAGGATCAAAGCCGCTTACCTCGGGAAAACGACTTAGCACTCCCGCCACTGCCGTATCTTCTTGCTCATATGTGCAGTTGTTACCTACACCGTGTTCAAGTGCTGTGAGCGAAGTGGTAATAAATTGTGCTTCTTGCGAGAACTGCTTGCCTGCCCAGAGGTCGTCTCCGGTGATGGTATCGCAGTTGGCAATACTCGACTTCCTAGCGGCCTGTCCATAGAGAGCACGCTCTTTAGCTACATCCGCGTTTGGATCGGTATTTTCTAGCGGTAGGTGAGCGTTAACAGTCGTGTTGTAGGCTAGTTGTACTAGTGTTGGGTTGAGATGAAAAATATTGGTACTGTCAGTATACTCTTTCTTGGGAGGAATGTAGCCGTAAGGATATGGCACGGTCCCAGGAAGGAGGTGGAAGCTCTGATCCCAATCAACTATCCAATTTGCCCAGGCAGGAGAACCCAATGTCATAGACTTGTTGGGGTTGTAGGGAGATGTGCTTGCAGTGCCAGCAGTCAAAAAGTAACTACCTTTGAATGAGAACTGGGGATCACGCAAAATAGCCATCATGCTAGTCGCTGCGTTGACCTTGTCTACGCCTATGATCGCCAGACAGACTCCTTCAGCGTTACAACTGAGTTCATCTTGCTCAGGGGTATGGTAAAAAGCGCTAGCAGGGGTAGTATCGGCACCAGGCACCGTGAACTGTAGCGGTAATGGGAATTTTGAGTCGTTTATCCACGGAGCAGCTTCAGGAGCAAACATGGTGATGACTAGGACTTTTACCTGGAAAGGACGAGTTGTCCTGGCTTGTGCTTGTACACGAGGAAGCAAGGGCAGAGTAACAAATAGAACAGCTAGGCAGAATCCCAGGCAAGTACAAAGCAATGCTAAGCGTTTCCATACTAATTGTGCGAACATTGGTCCTCCTAATAAATAAATATGCTCTACAGTAGAATTGAAATCTTGAGCCGTCTCAGGGCAGGAACCTACTATCCCCTTTCTAGTGAATAGTTATTAAGTGTATAGCTCTGTTTTGGGTTTGACACTATTTGTAACGTGTGGTGTATATGAAGATAACACTCTTCTATGAAAAGAATAGTTCAGTTGAACAGGTATTACTTTCTTTATACTGTTATTCACGAAATGCGGCTAAATTTGCGGAAGCATTGTATGAATCACAAGAGTGTACAAATAGCTCATGCTTTTATGCTGCATGAGCTATTTGTACACTCTTGTGAGACGCGCTAAACTCTGGCTATTGGGTCTGTTGACGTCTACGCGGTCGTGATGGTCACCCGTTCAATATGGACTGGCGCGGTCGACTGTATTGCCGCAGTGGCTTCTGGAGACAGGGACTCGGCACCAGCAGGAGGTAGAAGCCCAGACGTGATGAAGGTTACCTCGACTGGCCGCCCCTGCCACTCTCCGCGCTGATGCAATGCCTGCACGTTACCAGTGATGTCGAAGCTGCGTTTGCCGCCAGGCTGCTGTCCTTGCATGTGAGCTGCGTGGGCTCCGCCG
>JAFATZ010000433.1 GCA_019243675.1 Ktedonobacteraceae bacterium
AGCCCATTATGTGCCGTCTGGCACCAACACGTCAAGGAATTTTTTCACCACTTACATGGACATCAAAGCAAAACATTGGCGATGTTTGTGATGGGAGCCATCCGAGCGGAAAGTATCGTGTTGCCCAAAGTAGCAGAAGCATTACTAAGGAAAGTGATGCGAAAGCATCAAGCCTGGAACGACGACTGGAGCGGTTTTTGAGCCATGAGAGGATTGAGACCGCCAAGACGTGGGATGAGCTCTTAGAGACGGTGATGCCTTTTTTCGGCAAACTCCCATGCAGTTGGTGATCGATGTGACGCCGTAGGAAGACCATGCTCAAGTGATCTATGTGGGACTTTTGCAACATTCACGCGTCTTGCCGTTGGCCTGGAAGGTGATGGCGGGACAAGAGAAATGGGAGCAAGGATTATGGAGGGGTGTGGAGGAATTATTCCAGCGACTCGCGCCTCATCTGGAAAAAGCGGACTGTACGATCATTGCAGACAGTGCCTTTGGATGCTTTGCGATGGTGAGCTTGTGTGTGAACTATGGATGGCACTCCCTGTTTCGCATTGGTAAGGAGCATACCTGTGAGCACTGGGCGAGTAGCGGTCGTCGCTTGCTTGCTCTCCATGCCTTTCCTTCCTCTTCGCTTTTCCCTCAGCCTATCACTTTCTCTCCCTTCCCCACAACCCCTTATATCAAAACGTCAGTGTCTTTATTTTAACTCTTGCATTCCTTACACATTGCGTGTATGATTCTATTTAGGAGGGGCGCAGTAAACCGCGCTCTGTGGGGAGGTGGTGGATTAAGTAGGAAGAGAGAGGTACTCACATGATATCCACAAACACAAGTATTACTACAAGAGCCCCTTTACGCGAACAATCCTCGCTTGAGAAACCAGAGTATCATGCCACCGTTCACGATATGCCCGTCAATGATCGGCCACGCGAGCGTCTGCAGCGCTATGGGGTCGATTCGCTTTCAAACGCGGAGTTGCTGGCTATTGTCTTGCGTACAGGCACGATGCGCGAGAATGTGATGCAATTGGCCGCTAAGCTGCTGAGCAAGTACAGCGGCCTTGGTGGGCTGACAAGTGCAGGCTTCCACGAGTTATGCACAGAGTATGGACTTGGCATGGCCAAGACATCCCAGTTGAAGGCGGCCTTGGAGTTGGGCAAGCGCCTGAGTATGGAACAGCCCGATAAGAAGTTCCAGGTGCGCTCAGCAGATGATGCGGCAAGTTTGGTACGTATGGAACTGATGTATCTCGACCATGAAGAGATGTACGTGCTGATTCTGGATACGAAGCATCAGGTCGTGGAGAAGATCAAGAGCTACAAGGGGACGGTGAACAGCTCGGTGCTGCGTGGGGCTGAGGTGTTTCGTCCCGCCGTCGTGCGCAATTGCCCCAGCGTTATTGTCTGCCACAACCATCCGAGCGGTGACCCAACTCCATCCCACGAAGACATGGACGTGACGAATCAGCTTATACAAGCAGGAAAGGTGCTTGATATTGAGCTGCTCGATCATATCATCATTGGCAACCCAAAGTATGTAAGCCTAAAAGAGTGCATGAACTGGTAACAGGAGCGAGTCAATAAAAAAAGTTCCGGCATTGCCGGAACTTTTTTTATTGACTCGCTTTGGCTGCCGCCTTTTCCGCTTTGCGTCTGCGGGGACGCGGCAGGTCTCCGTTGAGCGCTTTGGCTTTCTCTGCCTTGTCTGTTGAGGGTTCAAGAGCAATATCGAGTACTTCTCGTATATCAGTGACAAAGAAGAAGTGCATGTGGTCGGCTAGTTCTTTGGGCAGATCTTCTATAAGATCCTGCTCGTTCTTTTTGGGCATGATTACCGTGCGGATACCTGAGCGATACGCCGCAAGGACTTTGTCCTTCACGCCACCGATGGGCATGACCTTGCCACGTAGCGTGATCTCCCCCGTCATGGCAACGTCTGAGCGTACTTTGCGCCCACTGGCCAATGACACGAGCACAGTCACCATCGTCACGCCTGCCGAAGGTCCATCCTTGGGGATAGAGCCTGCCGGAATGTGGATGTGTACATTCTGACCCTCAAAGACATTGCTTGGTAGGCCAAGCTCTTCGGCGTGAGAGCGTACATAGCTCAAAGCAGCCGTTGCCGATTCCTTCATCACATCGCCGAGTTGCCCTGTCAGGGTCAACTGACCCTTACCAGGCATGGAGGCAGCTTCGATGAAGAGGATCTCTCCGCCAACAGGCGTCCACGCTAGACCAGTGGCGATGCCAGGGCGATCGATACGCTCAGCGGCCTCCTCGAAGAAGCGTTGGCGTCCTAAGTACTCAGAGACCCGCTCGGCTGTAATATGAACGGGCGTCTCTTTACCCTCTGCAATCTGTTTGGCAGTCTTGCGGCAGAGCGAACCCAACTCACGCTCAAGATTGCGCACGCCAGCTTCGCGTGTATAATCACGAATGACGCGACGAATGGTGTCGTCATCGACGACGAGTTCGTCCTTTTTAAGACCGTTCGCCTCGATTTGCTTGGGCAGTAGATAGTTGCGGGCAATGTGCAACTTCTGCTCCTCAGTGTAGCCCGAAAGTTCTAGAATCTCCATGCGGTCGCGCAGGGCTGCGGGAATTGGCTCCAGTGCATTCGCCGTAGCGATAAACATGACGCTGGATAGATCAAAGGCGAGGTCGAGGTAGTTATCGCGGAAATTGTAATTCTGCTCGGGGTCCAACACCTCAAGCAAGGCAGAAGAAGGGTCGCCACGCCAATCAGCCCCGACCTTGTCCACCTCATCGAGCATAATCACGGGATCGTTGGATTCAACACGCCGCAGCGTCTGAATGATGCGTCCTGGCATAGCCCCGATATAGGTGCGTCGATGGCCGCGAACCTCTGCTTCGTCGCGAATGCCACCCAGTGACATGCGTGCAAACTTACGCCCCAGCGCGCGAGCGATAGATTGTCCTAGCGACGTTTTTCCTACGCCGGGAGGCCCGACAAAGCACAGAATAGGCTCGCGGTTGATCTTGCGTATCGCCTCCTGCGAGGCGAGAGGCTGCGTTGGGTGAATTTCTTCCGTCTCGATACCGCCCTCAGTTGATCCCATTTCCCGGCTGCGCTCTACCTCTTCAGCCTTGCGTTCCTCTTTCAGGCGGCGCACCGCCAAATACTCCAGAATGCGGTCCTTAATTTTCTCCAGGTCATAGTGATCCTGGTCGAGTATTTGACGTGCGTAGGGCACATCTATCTTCTCGCCAGTACTCTTATTCCAGGGTAGACTGACCAGCAATTCCAGATAGGTGCGGATAATGCTATACTCTGGCGAGACGGTTGGAAGCTTCTCCAGGCGCGAGAGTTCGCGGTTGGCCTCTTTGAGCGCCTCTTCAGGCATCTGCGCCTCGTCGATCTTCGTGCGCAGTTCATTGATGGTAGCCTGCTCCTCGCTCTCCTCACCCAGTTCGTGCTGGATGGCCTTGAGCTGTTCGCGTAGCAGGTACTCGCGCTGCATCTTGCCCATCTCTTCCTGGGCTTGCGTCTGGATTTTCTTGCCCAGTTCGAGAATCTCCAACTCGTGTGCTAGGTAGCTACTCAGTTGTTCCAGCTTCTCACGCACCGAATCGAGTTCAAGTAATTTCTGGCGCAGTTCCAAGTCCATCTGCATGAAGGTCGCGATTACATAGACAACCTGGCGTGCCTCTTCCAGATTGAGTGTGGCGGCAGCTACACCCTCCGGCACATTCTGTACCAGGGCAACCAGGCGCTGGAAGTAGTTCACTACATTGCGCTTGATAGCCTCTGTCTCGTTGTCATCTCCTTGCACATCCGGCTTGAGGGTAACCTTGGCCTTGAGATACGGCTTTTCTTGCGTAAACTCGTCGATGGCGACACGTTCTAGGCCCTGCACAGCAATTTGCAGGGTGTTATCGGGCATACGCAGCATACGGCCCACACGTGCTACTGTACCGATTCTAAAGATGTCATCCGGCCCCGCAACTTCGATATCGGCGGATTTCTGTGCTACTAGCACGACAAGTCGATTGCCGCGCATCACCTCGTCGATGAGACGGATTGAACGCTCCTGACCGACACCAAGGGGTTGTACCGCAAATGGATAGACAACCACGTTCCGCAAAGGCAAAACTGGCAGAATTTCGGGAATGTTCAGATGGTCATCGTCATCATACTTGTGATGTTCAGCTTCGCGCTCAGAAGGCACGGAACCTTCGCTTGCTCTATGCTCTTGCTGCTCATCAGTATGCGTGGAAGTTGCTACACTCTGCTCTGGTGCTGCTCTCTCTTGAGCAGTTTCGTCAACCGTGGACTGTGCTAGCTCTTCCTTGTGTTGATTGGTATTATCTTTGTCCATACAATATCCTGATATATCACCAACTAGTGTGTATCCTTCTGTGTTGTTGTGTTTGTAGGCACAGGCTGTTGATTACTCTCAGGTAACTTTGGCAGGTCAACCCAAAGAAAACCATTATCGTAGCGGGCCGTCACGGCCTCTCGATCGATGGGAGAGGGAATGAAAACCTCAATGCGGAAGGGACCGTAGCGAACTTGTGCCTCGTGATACCACAGATGTTCCTGATGTTCGTGCGTATCACGTCTCTCACCGCTCACGACTAGGGCATCCTCGTAGAGAGTAACCTCAATTTCTTCCTCCTTCATGCCAGCAAGCTCAATCTTAACGGCCATCATCTCTGATGACTCTAGAATGTCGGCTAGAGGACGCCAAACTGCCGACCCTTGCAGCATTGCTTGCTGACTCTGACGCAACACATCATTTAACAATTGACGGTAGTGCTGCTCCACTTGCTTTTGTGAGCCGTCTATGTAGCGATAGGTCACATGTCGATAGCGCATTCGCATACTTAATTACCTGCTTCTTGGTAAGGGCGCACCGTGCAGAGCCCTACAGAGAAAGGCAAGAGGAAAAGAGCATATTCAGTAGCACTTTTGCCTTCTGCCATGACGACACTCTTCAAAAGATGTTATGCAAGTGGAAGATCTTTCTCGCCGTTGGCCAGTGCTTTCTGGCATTCTGTGCAGAGATACTCAAACTCAGAATTGCTACCTGAGAGCACATCGCTTTGAATAACACGGGCATAACGTAAGCGCGTTGTCTTACTACAGCGAGCGCAATTGACGTAAGTTTCCGAGACGGCAGTACGTCGAGTCCCAAGAACATCTTCCTGCATGACCGACACTTATCTTTCTATATGCTTCAAAAATACCCAAGCTGTGAGTCACACAATCATGGGTATGGAACGTGCAATAATTAGGGAGTATGCGGACAACCTCGCACGTAGGGGCATGATTTATCAGGCCCCTACGCGCAAGCTAGATGCTTTGATTATGGCACGAGTAGAGAGAAATTGCAAGAGCGTTTGACGCGCCTTAGTTATTATGCTACTATATTCCCAATACTCCTAGTCCGTAATGTGTTTTGTAGTGATTCGTGAAGTGCCGGATGTTCACTTTGGCTCAATGTAGCGAGTTATGGTGAATATCCCTACAAGAACGAGGGCAAGGGATAACATGATCATACAAAAGGTCAAACGTTGGCTGCAAGAGATGTTAGCATGGTGGCCCTGGCGGCAAGCCCCAAAGGTCGATTATACATCTGTAGTGACTCCTATGAATAAAGGAGCAACCCAAGAGTGGATAGTACGCTCCACTACTACCGAGATTTCGACCCCACCGCCTGGTAGCTCGTCTATTGCCGTTGAGCATGCAGAAAACGAAGCGTCCCCAGAGCCGAATCGATCCGGAGCAAATGAAGAAAAGCCTGAACGTAGTGTACCATTTCGCTCCCCTGTAATAGAGGAACCTCCATCTCCCCCTCCTACAAAGAAAGTACCCGTTAAGGCTCAAGAAACGCCTCCACCAACGTATGAACAGCGTCTTGAGTTTATGCGCTATCTTGTGAAACGTGGGCTTGTGAACGAGGGATTTGAAGAAACACAGAAGCCAAGGCAATACGAAGGCTGATAATTAGGAGACAGGGAAAGCAAAAGAACGTCCGAGACTAGGCGGATGGTGTTATTTGCTGCAAATGGCTAATCTTCAGTGGCAACTTCGCTCAGTTGGAGAACAAGACGACAGAAATGTAACATTGCCGAGACGGACTCCAAGTATGCATGGTCACCACTTACGGTCTGCTGCATTGTGTTAGCCAAACGGCGCAGAGCGCGCAACACGATCATTACGTCCTCTTTAAGAGTGATTTCGAGATCAGCGCGTTGCATCAGGAGAATGACTTGGGTAACAATCGAGTCTACCTCATGGCGCATCATGTCAAGATCGCTGATCCAGAGGTCATCATTAGTGTTGCTGTCCTCGAATTTCACTCCTAGCTCATATAATATGATAGCTAGTTCTTCTTGCCAACCAGCCATAGAACACCTCCTTTAGGAAACAAGCACACACAGTGATCTGAGTTCAAAATTTGCTATTTGAACCATATTGGGAGAGGCCCCATTGCCCCCTTTGGGATCTCCCTGCTGTGTCCGAAAGCTTGTTTAAAGTGTAACACAGCGCGTTATGCTTGTAAATGGCCCAAATGTCTCTATATCCCATCCTTTAAAAAACGTTATGTCGGAGTAAGATTTGTTGGAAAGTGAGGAAGCATAGACGCCACTGCCGATATGATAAGAGCAATAATGAGCAGGAGAGTAAATAGCCTTTCCAGTGAGAGTAACTGGTGCATAGCAAGGTGTAAGCTCGCTGGCGTCTGAGAGCGTAGCACACCGCTTACCGCTACAAGCAGTAGTGGCAAGGTCCACAATGTAAGCAGAATAAGATGTGGTGCGGCAGAGGAAATTCCAACGACCACAACTAGGGTATAAATCCACAGCACAAGAACGATAAAGAGGGCACGGCTCCATTGTAGACCCAATATTGATGCAATGGTGCGCTTACCTGCCTGTGCATCGCCTTCGGCATCGCGCATATTATTGACGTGTATAATAATAGCGGCGAAAAGTCCTAGAGGAACACTATAGAGCAGTACACTAGTCTCAATATGCTCTGTCTGCAACTGCACCATATATGCGCCAATAGTGATCAGTGGACCATAGACACAGAAACTGACCAGTTCACCTAGGGTAAGTGAGCCGAGTGAGTGAGATGTGGCACTGTAAAAGTATGCGCAAAGCAGTCCCACTAGCCCTATGGCGTAAACCCACGGGCCACCCACAAACGATACCACTATACCTAGAAGCGCTCCTACGCCGAGCAACGTGAGTCCAAGACTGAGAACAGTAGTTGGCTTGACAAGGCTCTGTTGAATTAACTCGCCTGGCCCGAATATATTGCTGGTATCAATACCACGTAAATAGTCGTAGTAATCATTGACAAGCTGTGCACCAACCTGGAGTGCAACTATGGCGAGGCAAGTGAAAAGAAAGTGTGTGAAGTGAAAGTGGCCGAAAGGGTGTTTAGGCGAGACTGTTTGCGTCCATGCCAACGTAGTACCGAGCAGCACAGGCATGAGCGACAGAGAGAGGTAAGCAGGACGTGTGCCTTCCCACCAGATCTGGAACCACTCTAGAAAGTTACGCTGATACTTGGATGCCTGTACAACGAGAGGTACAGGCATGCTCACCTCATGTGTTGAAGCTGCAGCATGAACAGACACTTCAGGCTGTAAGGTACTTATGCTCTCTAAAGAATCTAGAGGTATGGTTGGAACTTCTTCTGCCTGCACCGAATCGGCTGCTACTACCTGAGTTGAGATTGTCACTTTGGGAAGGGAAACTGGCGCATCCCCATTGGACGATTCTTTGCTTTGCATTACGCCCCCTCTTATATTAGCCGTGTTTAGGCAATGAATAACTATTCATGATACTTGTGATTCCTCAATTCTTGTTGCAGAGCCAGCATCGACTTTTGTAATTGTGCCTGTCCGAGGGCCATAGTGAGATCACCACGCGTCTTCTCTAGAATAGCACGTGTTGCATCTGTTGTACGTCGTAGGCCAGCCGTAACGGCATCTGGAAAGTCAACCGTGATAAGTAGTGCGTAAATATCATCCATGCGGCGCAGAAGGTGTTCACCGTTGTCATAGTGCCCCTGCCGAAGCTGATCGAGGATATAGCGTCTCAACTCGCCTACTGCCTCCGCTAAACCATTCAAGTAAGGTGCCCAGCCTATCAAGAGATCCTCTGCCGATGGCAGAGGACTATCTTGCACAAGTGCTGCAAACGCCACTGCTTCGGCGTACTCTTTCTGCGCATCCTGTACAAAACCAGCATAGTAGATGTCCTGGTGATCGTGCAGATCATCAGCCATCTCCATCAGGAGTGTGACCGCCTGTGCTCTCAATCCCTCAGCAGTGCAAAACTCTTGTCTGTGTGTTGCGCGGATACTGTTGGCGCAGTGCCGAATGGCTGTGCGAGACTTGGGTAGTGCCCGTTCACGCGCTACGTGCTTGAGAGCCAGATGATCAATTGCTTGTTGCCCTATGTCCTCTAAGTTATCAGCCATGCAAGAATCCTTTTCTATGCTGGGCATAGTGTACCATAGATATGGTTTGTTGGCTAGCCGTGACTCCTAAATAACAGGTGAATTAGCTGCGCATAGTGATATCAACAACATCTCCTGGCAGAGTCATTGGTTGGAATTTAATTCCTAGGGGAGAGAAGTATTTTCCGTAATTCTCATAGCGTTGTTTCAAGAAAAAATCTTTGGCATAGCCATCATGCACAGGGATGACCATTTGAGGCGTCATCATCTCAGCAAATTGAGCAACCGCTAATTCCGTGTTCCAGGGAGCCATGACTGGCAGAGCCAAAACCTTTATGCCTTTTAAGTTGGACAGGTGGGAGGCAAAAGAATCGCCAGGATTTAAGAAAGTATCATTTATGATATAGGCCGTATTTTGTGGCAGCGTAGAGGAGAGTATCTTCTCGTGTTGGGCAGCGAGAGCACGGATAGTAAAGTTTTTGGTCTGATAGCTTCCCTCTTCAAACACTGTCGTTGCAATATTTTCCTTCTCAAGAGCTTTTTTCCCTTCGGTATTCGTCACGACGGACGCTCCACTACGGACCACAATGTCTTTGAGAGCAGAAATATCCACATGATCAGGATGCTGATGGGTAATAATGATTATCGTTACATCTTTAAACGCTTCTGGATGAACTTTCCCTTCGAGGAAAGAAAAGATACCAGGATCAAAAAGAATTTTATCTTCACCTTCTTCTATGAGAAGACAGGAATGGATATATTTGTAAATACGCATCTCTTTTAAACCTCTACTCTCTCAAGAATATTATTGTCAGTATGTAATACGATAAACATACGAGAGATGTTTCGGTTTTCCCTGTGGAAATCGAGATGCGATTGTCCAGAGTCAGTTGACTGAGTGTTGTCTAAAAAATGACTTCTTGTTCAGTTGTATATAAAAACTTTGCTGTTAATTGCGCAACGGCTTACCGGATACGAGGACGGACTGTATACGCTCCTGTGTCTTTTCCATACCGCATAGGCTAAGGAATGCCTCGCGCTCCAGGTCGAGCACTTGCTGCTCTGTGAGCGGGGTGCCGTAAGCGTACTCGCCGCCTGTGAGGATGTGGGCAAGATGACGACCGACAATGGCGTCGTGCTCGCTGATGCTACCCAGAAGCAGCATGTTGTCGATTTGCTGTTCCAATACTAGGCATCCTCCTGGTCCAGGTAACACGAGCATTTGGGGCTGAGCAGGCAGCCATGTGCCGCTTTCCTTGGCTTCGGCTAGCTTTATAGCATCGGCCTTGGCGTCACGCAGTACTAGCTCGCGATTGACAGTGATGGCGTCGGTTTTGCGCAGGAAACGCAGCTCCTGGGCCTCCACTGCGCTGGTGGAAACGGTGGCCAGGGCGATGATTTCGAAAGCCTTGCGCGCGGGTGGAAATGGTCCACCAGCCTTTTTCGCTTGTTGTGACTCAAGGCTGGCCCCATAGCGCAGTAACAATTCTTTGCAGCCACCGCCAGCAGGCACCAGACCGAGACCCGTCTCGACGAGACCAATGTACGACTCGGCATAAGCACGTGTGTGCGTACAGTGCATAATGACCTCGCAACCGCCGCCTAGTGCGCGTCCCGCTAGCGCAGCAACGACAGGAAGAGGACTATACTTCAGTAAGAGGTGTGCCTGCTGCAAGTTAACAACAGCCGCTTCAATCAACTTCCACTCGCCCTGCCTGGCACCCATAAGCATCAAGAACAGGTTAGCACCAGCAGAGAAGTCGGGTGCCTCGTTGCCGATGACCAGAGCGCGGAAATGTTTCTGCCCCTCTTCGACAGCATAACGCAACATCGTGACGATGCCTTCGTCGATGGCGTTCATCTTTGTATGGAACTCAACGCAGCCCACGCCATCGCCCAAGTCGATGAGCGAAGCCGAGTCGTTGGCATGTATGACGCGTGCGGGATGCGCCTTGATTGAAGACAGGGATAATGTATCGGCGGCTATTGGTACAGGTTGGTAGGTGTTTGTAGAGAAGTCAAAGAACTGCTTATCTGATCCACTACCTGTATAGAAGGTACCTTGTCCCTTGTTCTGCACGCGCTGCACCAGTTCTGGCAGCTCACGCTTGGCAAGCACCTTTTGCAGCACGGTAGGATTCTGCAGTAGCGCGTCCCACAACTGGAAACTGCCCACGTCGAAGTTAAAGCCCCAGCGCATGGCATTATCAATGGCCACAATACTGTCGGCAATCTCTGGGGCGAGTTGGGCGGCGTAGAGCAGTGCATCAGCCGTGGTCTCACGCGCCAGTTGTCCAGCCTGATCGTCTGCTTGCAAGATCGTCAACATGCGCTGTAGGGGATTATCTATAGTGCGTGCGATGCCAATCGAAGGGTAGCGTGTCTTGCGCTGTGGCTCGTACTCTAATGTCTGCAGGTTCAACTCTAGAATGGTGGATTCGCCATCGGCGTTCTTAATACGTTTGTAGAAGCCCTGGCCGCTCTTCTCACCAAGCATGCCCCGGCTTACCATCGTGCGCATAATCTCTGGCACGCGGAACGTCTCGCGCTCTGGGTCACGCGGCGCATTCTGGTACAGGTTGTCGGCCACGTTGACGATGACATCCAGCCCTGACAGGTCGGATGTGCGGAAGACGGCGGACTTGGGTCGCCCCATGTTCGGCCCTAGGATCGTATCCACTTCGCCGACCGTGTAGCCCTCTGTCAAGGTATGCTGTAGCGTTGCTAGAAAGCCGTAGATGCCAAGGCGGTTAGCAATGAAATTGGGTGTGTCTTTGCACAGCACGACACCTTTGCCCAATACCTCCGTCGCAAAGTGCTGCATGAATTGTAGCAATGCTAGATCAGTTTCGCGATTGGGCACAATCTCCAACAGGCGCATGTAGCGCACGGGATTGAAGAAGTGAGTAATCAGGAAGTGACGCCGGAACTGCTCGCTGCGTCCTTCTATCAACAGATGGGCAGGTAGACCCGATGTATTAGAGCTGATGATGGTACCAGGAGTCAAGACCTGTTCCAACTGACTGTACAGCTTTTGTTTGATATCGAGGCGCTCGACCACAGCCTCAATGACCCAATCAACATCGGCCACTTTCTTCAGGTCATCCTCAATATTACCCACCGTCACTAGTTGCACGCCTTGCTGACTGTAGAAAGAGGGGGGGTTCGCCTTGAGCGCCCTCTCTAAACCTGTACGGGCTACGACATCACGATCCTCGCCTACATTGGGCGGCACGATATCGAGCAAGAGGCTGGGGATGCCGACGTTGGCAAGATGAGCGGCGATGGCGGCACCCATTACGCCTGCACCCAGCACGGCAGCTTTGCGAATCTTGTATGTCATGGCTACGTCACCCTTCTAAAATATGCATTGTTTCTACTGACCCTAGTATAGCATGAGAAGGGGGAAAACACCCCGTAGCTAGCTACACATGAGATCGTTTAAGTACAGCGCTTTTTCTCTCTCAACATTGCGCTTCGACTACCTTTCATAAATCGTTCAAGCACGTCAGCACAGTGTTGCCACACCTTGGAGGCATGACGAGTCTGATGTGGCGTATTGACGCGCATCAGATGCCTGTAGAAGTCAACGGCAGTGCCCAAGGCAATCATCTCATGGGCTAACACTTCCAGAGCAAACGCTTTATCGTCGGTTCGTTGCCCTGGACTAAGCTGTTGCCAGTGGCTCGTACATCGCTGGCGCAAGGTGTCTAGATAGCAGATCACGAGGTGCCCTCCCGCTGGCAGAGCGGGTGTGTGGTGCAGAAAGTTCGCATAGCTATTCAGCACGATCGAGAGACTAGTCAGTTCTGAAGGCTTTACCTGTACTTTCAACGGAGCACAGTGTTGCCCTGTTCTCGGGGAATGGCTGTCCTGTTTCCGTGTCATTTTCCTGCTCCTTTCTCCACATCTGCATGCTCTTGTTCTGTCTCACTCACGCTGACTTGCAGGTCAGAGAGTAGAGCAAACGCTTGCTGATCACCTACCTGACCGCGCAGTTCCTGGACATGCATCGCAATGTTTTCCTGCCGGGCGGTGATAAATGCATGACTGGCTGCGCCATAGGCCAAGCCAGTTAAGCCACGTGCCGCCGCTTCGTACTCGGCTGCAATTTGTTGCATCAGTCGTGCCACTTCGCTACAGTTTTGATTCAATGCTTTTCCCCTTTTATGAAGTGAGCCATACAGCAAGCTCATCTGACAACAGTGTAGCAAACGTCCGCGATTGAGAACCTGAAAAATGCTGAATGTTTTCGTTCACACGCACTCATTTCCTTGTCAAATTGGCTGAGATATGGCAAGATGGAGGAGCAAAAAGCACTTTTGCGGGAATCTATGACTGGTTCAAGGAGCTTTAGTATGCGAGAGCGCGAGGAGCTAGATGACGAGCAAGATTTCGGGGCCTTGTTAAAAATCCTGCGTGTCCCCAGGCGTATCAAGCAGGCAACCGTGGTGGCTCTGCTCCTAGACAAAGGTTGGACTGCGACCTCCTACACTCGTCTGGAGAATGGGGATGTGGCTCCTAGTTTTGATCAACTGCTGCCCATTTACCGCGCCCTGTTCCTGGCAGGCGTCTGCTTTACCTTGGCCGACCGCCACCAGTTTGTCGAACGTGCTCGCAAGAAAATCGACAGCAAGAAAACCCATCGCGATATCCGCACTGATGCGGAATGGGCACAACTGCGCTACGAACTAGCACGCCTAGATGGGCTAGTTGACATGCCACCCACTCTTGCTGCACGTGTACATATTCCTTACAAGCCCCTGCTGGCTGACACCAACCATCTCATTGGGCGGGAGCGTTGGCGTGGAGACGTGCTC
>JAFATZ010000422.1 GCA_019243675.1 Ktedonobacteraceae bacterium
TCTGAGCAGAATGGGAAAGTCCTGATTCTGTGATCTAGTTCATAGCAAGCAAACACATCTTGTTATATAGTATGGGTAGTCATTGCACACTATACCTTAAGGATAGGTATGTCGTTGGCACGAAAGAGGAGATTTTTACTATGGCGAGTAATAAGAAAGTGCGAGTGGGGCTGATTGGTGTTGGAAATTGCGCTAGTTCGCTGGTGCAAGGTGTTCACTACTACCGAGAAGCCAAAGAGGAGGACTTTGTACCGGGCTTGATGCATGTGAACCTTGGCGGATATCACATTCGCGATATAGAGTTTTCTACGGCCTTTGATATAGATACGAATAAAGTAGGCAAGGATATTGGTGAGGCAATCTATGAAGCACCAAACAATACGTATCGCTTTGCCAATGTGCCCAAGCTCAATGCAAAAGTCTACCGTGGTATGACACATGACGGCCTCGGAAAATACCTCTCGCAAGTCATCAAGAAGGCTCCCGGTCAAACCGATGATATTGTGAAGATACTCAAGGATACTGGCACAGATGTTGTGGTGAACTACCTTCCCGTTGGCTCGGAAACGGCCACCAAGTGGTATGTCGAGCAGATATTGAGAGCAGGTGTGGGCTTTGTCAACTGTATCCCTGTTTTTATCGCACGTGAAAACTACTGGCAACAGCGCTTCAAAGAGGCCAATTTGCCTATCATTGGCGATGACATTAAGAGCCAGGTGGGCGCAACTATTGTACACCGCGTGCTGGCGCGCCTTTTCCGTGAACGTGGTGTACGCCTAGAGCGGACTATGCAGCTCAACGTCGGGGGCAATACTGACTTTTATAATATGCTAGAGCGCGAACGGCTTGAATCAAAAAAGATCAGTAAGACAAATGCTGTCACTAGTCAACTTGACTATGATCTAGGTGAAGAAAACGTGCATATCGGCCCCTCCGATTATGTGCCCTGGCTCACTGATCGCAAATGGGCATACGTTCGATTGGAGGGTCGGACTTTCGGTGATGTACCGTTAAATGTCGAGTTGAAGCTTGAAGTTTGGGACTCACCGAACTCAGCAGGGGTTGTGATTGATGCTGTTCGTATGGTCAAACTGGCTCTTGAGCGCGGCACGAGCGGCACGTTAGAGGGGCCAAGCGCCTACCTGATGAAGTCGCCACCTGTCCAATATCCCGATGACGTAGCTCAGGAGATGACAGAGGCATTCATTCAAGACGTGCCAACTCCTGAACGTCTTGATGGACACAAAGTAGAAGTGCATACAGACTAGTAGCTACTCAGCAGGAACTCCCTGCTGAGTAGTTAACTTTTCTTGCTGCTATTGTTGTTGCGCAGAGGCATCCTGATTCGGCGAGTCCGTTACTGCACGCAACAATTCTTCGCGTACAATTGTCACATCAGGGGGTGCGCTAATACCGAGCTTCACCCGTTCTCCTTCGACAGCCAACACCGAAATGTTGATAACGCCAGCCAGCACAATACTTTCACCAACTTTTCGTCGTAAGACGAGCATATAAGGCTCCCTCCATAAGCAGCATGTCCTGGTCACCCTTGCACTGCGATAAGCGTCCAAAAGACGCTTTTTCTGCACAGTCACAGAGGATACTAGGCGTATAGGTCTACTGTTATGAGATGTAGACGCTGTGACGACGCAAAACGGGTATAGTAAAGGGAGCAAACAAACAAAGAGCAGGTCTTGTCACGTCCTGGAAGATATGCTATACTCGGCAGCGGAGAGATGTCTGAGTGGTCGAAAGTGCCGCTCTCGAAAAGCGGTAGGGTGCAAGCCCTCGTGGGTTCGAATCCCACTCTCTCCGCTGTCTCTGGAGGAGTCTCATAGTGGCCTAGTGAGCACGACTGGAAATCGTGTAAGGTGATAAGCCTTCGTGGGTTCGAATCCCACCTCCTCCGCCTTTTAGAGTAAACAGCGTTTATTCACTTGTAGTCTCTGCTTCATCAAGGCGTGCTGGAGTTGCCACCTGGTTGAGGCGATTCCAGGTCACATAGTCTGTCTCCTTCTTAGGCACATAGTAATGCTCCTCATCAGATACTATGTCGGCTGTAGCAGTAAACTCACCTTGCTCCAGGTGTTGCAGGTCAATGTACTTTGCTCCTTGCTCCAGGCGGCTCCCTACAGGTACAATCATGATACCCTTCAGTTCGTCGTCTGTCAGATCACCGAGCCGATTGTGTAGTTCCTTGACGTCGTAGGCTGAAACTTCATATCCTTCAAGGGAAGAGGGTCCATGATTTTCCCCAGCAAGGTTGTCAGGATTGAGGTCATACGCGAAGTCGTTGTCATCGTCATGATGGGGCTGTGGCCGATTCAATTCTTTCTTGCTTTCGTGGAGTCGGGAGCTTTTGCGGTGTTTGTGTGCATTAGAATCGCTGCCACTACGCTTTTCTCCTTCCTCAGCCATCAATTGTGAGTCGGCCTGATGTGTTAACCCAGGATGGCTATCTCTCTGAGGAGGAACCTTAGCCTCCTGCGCGATCTTATGAGCATCCTCATGCTCTAGCTCCTGCTGCTGATACGTTTCTGGCTTCTTATACGTGCCCGTCGTAATGACGGTACTCTTCTTTGGATTATTGCGTCCTACTCTTTCTTCACTAGGCCGATTTTGGTTTCTTTTTGCCATAGTTCTCCTCCTTGGAATAAAACAAGACTACTATACCTATTATACCTTGTGTCCTTTCTCAGATAGAGATATGTCTCTGACATAACACGTTTTGCAAGGCCAAAACAGAGACGTAGCGGCGAAACTCTTTCCTGTCAAAGAGCGTGCTACCTATGTTATATCAAATTATCCTGTAGCAGGAGAAGCTTAGTACACATGAGAAATACAAAGATAAGGCAGGAAGGACACATATGGAAAAAGTGATGACAATCAATCGTCCACCTGAAGATTTTGCTCAGTTCAAGCAAGATTTTGCTGACACGTACCACATTGAGGCAATGATGCCTACTGCCACAACAGGCAAGACAACACCCACTCAGGAGATAAGAAACGAGTGGGATGCATGGCATGCGCTCAAAGAAAGGCTTATTGCCTGCGCGGGCAATGTGCAATTTGGTCAGGCACCCAATGGACGTGGTACAGAGGTCAGAGTAAGCTTTCCTTACAGTGCCCCAGGAGGCATGGTAGGCAGTATGGTAGCCAAAATCTTGGATAAATCCCCCGAACAGTGGATCACCGAAGACCTTCGTCACTTCAAGGAAATGATGGAGGCAGGCGAGATTGCTACAATTACAGGTCAACCTGTTGGAAGTAAGTAGTAAAGTAGTGCTCTCTACCTTGACCGACGAGGAGGTGGTAGAAGCACGGATACAGGAGAAGCGAGTTGAAAGCCACTTGTTGGTATGGCCCACATGATATGCGGGTTGAAAATGTGCCTGACCCAAAGATACTTAATCCCCATGATGCAATCGTCAAGGTCACATTAACAGCAATCTGTGGATCCGATCTTCACTTCTATGACGGCTATATACCGGGGTTCGAGAAGGGAGACATCGTCGGTCACGAGTTCATGGGCGAGGTCGTTGAAGTCGGCAAAGAGGTCAGCAAGTTAAAAAAAGGTGATCGCGTGGTTGTGCCTTTCCCTATTGCCTGTGGCAAGTGTTTCTACTGCCAAAAAG
>JAFATZ010000428.1 GCA_019243675.1 Ktedonobacteraceae bacterium
ATGCTCTGATGGCAGGCATCTTGCTGTGTCCCCCTTTTACAGTGTTTGCCGAAACTTATTGCATGACGTTGTCCTTTTCTATTGTAACGCATAAAAGGAAGAGAAGAATGCTCTTCCTTTTATGAATAGCTGATCAGTGACCTTATAGTACTAGTACGAGCGAGATGCCACCATCAATCCAGCTTGCTTAGCTTCCTACTGTCCCTCCTGCTAATGCTTGCCGCTGTGCGACTGTACGAGTCTCGCCTGCTAGATAGGTTGAGACGAGTGTGATCATGGCTAGCACAATGATATAGAGGGCGATGGGCCAGGAAACCAGGCCAAACTGTTGCAGCAACCAGGTAGCAATGAGCGGTGTGGGTCCGCCTACGAATATTGCAGTTGCTTGATACCCCAGCGAAGCCCCACTATAGCGCACGTTGGTCCCGAACAGCTCGCTAAAGAAGGCTGCCAGTGGACCATACATCAACCCGATGCTGAAGAGGGCCAGACTTACTGCCAGAGCAATCAAGAAGGGTGACTTAGTATCAATGAGCCAAAAGAGGGGAAATGCCATGACGCCTGTGAAAGCGGCCCCTGTTAGGAAGACAGGCAAGCGTCCAAGACGGTCGGAGAAGGCACCAGCTAGCGGTAGGGTGAGAAACATCACGACGGCACCGATCAGTGTGGCGTTGAGGAAGACACTGCTAGGCATGTGCAATACCTGTTTGCCGTACGTGAGGATGAACGTCACGAAGATGTAGAAGCTGCCGGGTCCCAAGGCGTTTGCTCCCGCTGCCAGCAAAACCGTTTTGAAATGTGTGCGTAGCACATCAACAAGAGGCACCCTGACGATGCTTTGAGTTGCCTTGACCCGCTCGAAGTCTGGTGTTTCCGTGATGGTCAGGCGAATGAACAATCCGACACCTACCAGGACAATGCTCACGAGAAATGGAATTCGCCACGCAAAAGCTAGAAAATCTTGCTGTGAGAAGGACAACAAGACCAAACTAAACAACAGTGAGGAGAGCAGCAGCCCTGTAGGCACTCCCATCTGTGGCCAACTACCGTAGAACCCTCTTCTGTTTTCGGGTGAGTGCTCCGTCGCCATCAGCACTGCTCCGCCCCATTCTCCTCCGACGGCGAAGCCTTGCAAAAGTCGCAACGTAACAAGCAAGATTGGTGCCCAGAGACCAATGACGCTATAGGTTGGTAAGCAGCCGACTAGAAACGTCGCAACTCCCATGATCATCAAGGTCAGCACCAGCATGGTCTTGCGACCAAGTCGGTCGCCGAAGTGACCGAAAACAATGCCGCCAATAGGTCGTGCGACGAAGCCAATCCAGAAGGTGGCAAAGGCAGCGAGTTGAGCGGCCAGAGGGGAAAATTTCGGGCTGAAGAAGAGTGGACCTAAGACGAGTGCGGCCGCTGTGCCATACAGAAAGAAGTCGTACCATTCGATAGAGGTGCCAATCCAACTGGCCAGAGCCACACGCCTGATGGATGTTTTTTTCCCCTTCTCCTCGCTTTCTAGCTTGTCGATGACCTTGCTCATAAGTATCTCCTATCTTGATGTTTTAGGTTTAGCGTCGGAGACAAAGATCGTATCCAACTAGTCACTGATAAAACGAGAAGAAGGAGAACTTTTCGCATATGGCTTAGCCTGAAGGGAGCCTAGCTGCATAATACTACCCTTGAGAAGAGTACCAATCTACACAGGCGGCAGCGACGTAAGCATCAGCATTACGGTCATCGTAGTGGACAGGTATCCACCACGAGTAGTTGCTGACACCGCAGGCAGAATAGCTCCCGCCCTCAACGGCATCACATTTGGCGTCAAGCCGATCTCCCTTTTGCAGTTGAGCCAGAGCTGTAGAGTTCACACTCGGTTGGTCACGAATGTTCAGGCCGTCGACATTTGACACAATGTAGCAAGAAGCATTGGTGCCGCTAGTGGCCGTAATAGCCTTCGCGCTGGGTACAGGTTTGGAAGCTTGAGACATGGAAATTTAACTCCTATCTTGATGTTTAGGTTATAGTGCCGGATACAAAGATCGTATCCAACTCATCACTAATAAAACGGGAAGAAGGAGAACTTTTCGCATATGGCTTATAGCAGGTTTGGAAGGAAGAGATAGTTGTGTTACCTACAGTAGTTTGAGCGTTCTGGCTTTGATGACCGCTTGAGTGCGACTCTGCACCCCTAGTTTGCCACAAATGGTAGAGACGTATTTTTTGATCGTGCCCACACTGAGCACCAAACGCTGAGCCATCTGGCGGTTGGATGCTCCCTGCATCAGCAATTGCAGCACCTCGCGCTCGCGTCGGGTGAGCGGTTCTATGAGCTGGTTGGAGCGTGTACTCTGCTGATGTTCGCCGACCTCTGCCTGTTCACTGCAGGCCGCTAGCAGCCTCTGTACGTAGCTTGCTGCGATACTCTGCGCGGAAGCTCGCCGGAGCAACGCGACCAGTGGCGCACCTTCGTCGAGAAAGATGCGCATGTAGCCCTCCGGTTCGGCAAGTAGGAGAGCACGTTCCAGTGCCACCAATGCCTTCGTGTGCTCCCCTTGTACCTGCAAGGCCAGCGTTTGCAGGATGAGCAGTTCAATGACACTGCTTATGCGTGCCTTGCTCTCTGCCTGCTCACGCAACCGGTCCAGGAACTCCAGCACCTGAGCTAACAAGCTCTGCGTTCTGCTACTGACTTGACGTGTTGGCGCTTCTCGCTCCTGGGCAATATACACCCGTACCAGGGTTAGGTACTCTTGCTCACGCAGATAGCTCGGCTCGTCATCTTGCAGAGAGAGATCACACTGCTCTGCCCATCGGCTGGCTGCTGCTAGGTTGCCACGAGCTAACTCCACCTGTGCTCGCATCGCTAGCCCACTGGCGACGAGCCAGGGAACAAAGTGACGCTGATGAGCCGTCTGCATGAAGGTGTCCACGGTGGTCAGTGCCCTGCTGTAGTCGCCGCGTGCCTGCTGTAGACGGGCCAGAGCTGTGCAGCCCAGCAGCACATCATCTGCGAACGCCATCAGCGGGCTGCTGTGCAGGCCCATCCCCTGCGATAGAAGGCGTTCGGCCTCTTCCAGGCGGTTCCACTCACGCAGTAGGTCACCCAGGCCGAAGCAGTAGGCAGGACTACCGGGCAGGACTACGAGGACATCTTGTCCTCCGATCACCTGCACTGTTTGCCTATAGGTGCTAGCAGCCTCCCTAAGCCGACCCTGGAGCATGTGTAGTCGGGCCAGCAGGGTGAGGCTTCTCAGTTGTATATACAGATGGCCCGAGCTACGCGCCGGGGCAACAGTCGCCGCGAGCAAGCCTTCACTCCGGGGAGTGACATCCCCGCTGACTAGGTAGGCCTGGGCCGCAGACGCCAGAGCAATCAAATGCCAGAGCCTCTCTGTCTCTGGCAGCAGGTCCAACGCCTGGTATGCGAAGGCGACATGACGTGCCGAATCACCCGTATGGCGGATAATGTTGCCGCGGACCAGCGCTATCTGGCCCTGAATGGTCCGAGCCTGCTCAACAGGTGTGTTGGACTCAAGGCTGCGCTCGGCATCCTGCAAGCGGGCTTGGGCTTCCTCTAACTGATGGGTGACCACCAACATACAGGCGTAGATGGTACAGAGGCGGGGACGTGTGCGCATCAGCACCTCAGGCAGGCTCTTCAGCCAGCCAAGCACCGTGTAAACTTGCCCCCAATCTGACACTACCAGGCCATGTTGTTCGATCAAATTGGCAGCACGCTCCAGATCGGGGGCTGCCAGTGCATGCTGCACAGCTTCGACGAGGAGTCCCTGCTGCTCATACCACACCCGCGCCCGACTATGTAGTTCAGGTAGCAGCCCAGGCTCTGTCTGATGCAGGCGGTTGCGCAATGCTTCTGCAAACAAATGGTGGTAGCGGTACCAACCTCGCTCGTCGTCCAGGGAGACCACGAACACATTCGCACGCTCTAAGGCTTCCAACATGGCTTGGCCATATTCCCCCTCGCTCTGCTGGCCTCTAGTCACTGCATCACAGAGCGCTCCGCATAGTCGCTCTAGAATGCAGGTGTGCAACAGAAATGACTGCACCTCTGTTGACTGCCGTGAGAGCACCTCTTGGCATAGATAGTCTAGCACGAAGCGGTGACTGCCGCTGAAGCCTGCCACAAACCCAGCAACATCGCTTCGCTGGCGCAAGGAGAGCGCGGCGAAATGCAGTCCTGCCACCCAGCCCTCCGTGCGGCTCTGCAAGGTCGCAATGTCCTGGGCCGCAAGCTCTAGCCCGATTGCAGTACGTAGAAACGCACTGACCTCCGAGGCATCGAAGCGTAACTGGGTGGTGCGCAGTTCGCTGAGTTGGCCTCGCGCTCGCAACCGTGCTAGTGGTAGCGGGGGGTCGGCACGTGTGGAGAGGACCAAATGCATCTGAAGGGGCAGGTGCTCCAACAGAAAGGTGACCGCTTGGTGAATAGATTCAGCCTCGATGAGGTGGTAGTCATCCAATACCAGAGCGAAGTTGCCCAGTTCGCGGCTGGCTATGTCGTTGATGAGCATCGCTAGCACGGTCTCGGCTGGGATGGGCTGGGGAGTGTGTAACAATGCCACTGTGCTGGTGCCGATGCGGGGGTCAAGCCTCTGCAGCGCAGCAATCACGTAGGAGAGAAAACGACTGGGGTCATTGTCCTGCGCATCCAGTGACAACCAAGCTACGGGTGGACCGTCTTGAGCAAGCCATTGGGCTAGCAGGGTGGTTTTGCCAAAACCAGCGGGTGCTGAGATGAGGATGAGGGCGTGCTCCATGGCCTGACTGAGTCGCTCGGTCAGGTGGGAGCGGGAGACAAGTTGCTGGCGTGGACGCGGTACATAGAGCTTGGTGTTCAGCAGGAGGTCACGTTGCTGCTCGGTAGGTCGGGCGGTTTCCTGTACAAGCGTGCTTATCACAGCGGGGCGTGTCGACAGTGGGGTGGCTACGGTCAGTTCTCCTGGCGAGGGTCTCTGCTGTCTGCTCGCCGTGTCCACATGATGCTGTGCTGAGCGTGCCTGAAGTAGCTGTGACGCCTGTTCAAGCCGAGCTAAGGTGAGGATAGAAGTTTTGCCCAGATACGTTTTGCTGCGCTTGTCACCTGCAGTAAGGTAGGCATACCAGTACTGGTCACCACGCTGCTTGGTTTCCTTGCGTGCAGTATAGTGGCCTGCTGGACCCGAGAAGGTAAACGAGGAGACGTGATCAAGCCAGACAAACCAGTCAGGACTTTCAGGGACAATATTCAACGGACGGCTGTCACGGCTCCCAGAGAGTGTATAGGCTTGTGTTGTGCTAGACCAGGCAAGGGTGTAGACGGGAACTCTCGGCATGAGACCTCGCTGGTGAATTACTCCACTATGTTCGTTCCCAACAGGAACGTACCCAACGCAGCATACTTCTAGTATATCTGTGGGGCGCAAATTACGCAAAATGGGCAACCTACTTACTTTGAGGGCTTTTAAAGCGCTCTGGATTTTGGACGAAAAGATACTATACTTTTTAACTACATATGATACAATGGAGGGGTGGTTATGGGAAGATGTTTCCCCGTCTGGTAGGTAATATCCGAAGCCCGGTTTCGCTCCGCCGTCCGGTTTCTTAGGAAATCACTGCCTGAACCACCAGGAAAAGTATTCCTCTGTTAGCAGCTATAACAAGGTGTCTCTCCTGCTTATCTCACCCCGCAATTCAATGCATTGTAGAGCGGAGCGAACAGTATCCTGCAAGAAGGGAAAATATCACCCATGATGTCCAATGAGGACTTCCGTGATCGCATTCTGACCTGCCGTGAATGTGGTCAAGAATTCACTTTTA
>JAFATZ010000466.1 GCA_019243675.1 Ktedonobacteraceae bacterium
ATGCTCGTCACCTACGTCGTCGTCGTACCGCAAGGAGCACACCCCTGTAGCTGTGGCGACCTGTACAGTTACGATGCCGACTATCTGGCACGCTATATTGCAGCGTGCAACAACCAAGAAGACTACCAGAGATGGTTGATGGAGAATATTTTAGGGAAAGTGGCTGCAGCATAATGCACGAGCAAGATACGATGATGGTCATTGCTATGGCGCGTCTTTTACGTGATGGTGAACGTGCTTTCCACGGTGTAGCGTCTCCTCTGCCTATGGTTGCAATACTGCTGGCACAGAGGCTGCATGCTCCCAATCTGGTATATATCAACATCACTGGTGGCGTCAATGCCCATCCTGAGTCGCTGCCACAGACGACGGTGGATCCACGCCTACTGCACGGTTCGCATGTCATCTTCAAGCTGGCCGATATTTTCGATATGTCGGCCCGTGGCGACCTTGATACTGCTTTTCTCAGCGGTGTGCAGATTGATAGGCAAGGGCGTATCAATATGAGCGTTATTGGATCGTACGCTCATCCCAAGGTGCGCCTGCCTGGTGGTGCTGGAAGCGCCGCTATCCTGCCCACTGCGAAACGGACCATTCTCTGGCGTACCAGGCATGATACTCGTACTTTTGTGGAGCAGCTTTCGTTTGTCACGGCCAGCGGGAATGTTGACCGTGTTGTCACGCCGCTCTGTGTTTTCGTCATGCGTGACAGATATCTCCAAGTTGAGAGTATCCATCCCTATAGCTCAGCAGAAGAGGTGAGGCAGCAGACGGGTTTTACCGTGCAGACCGCAGGGATACCTTTCACGCCCACACCTACAGCAGAGGAATTAGCGGCTCTGCAGGAGGTAGACCCAGAACGTGTGCGCTTAGTAGAATTTAAAATATAGAGAAGCCGCTGCCATTAGCAACAATGGTAGCAGCTCCTCTATACAGTTCTTCCTACGCTTTTGTCGATCTTGCCACCACTATTGATCAGCATGGCTTGTGCTCGTGAGCGCCTTCTGATATCATCAGGATCGGCGAGTCGTAGTGCGACCACCGTGTGCGCACCTTGAGCAGGTCCACGGCTAGGAGTGGTCGTCGTTGTCTGTCCAATGTCTCCTCGCACGCGGCCACGTTGCAGCAGTCCAATGACAGCTCCGATGATAGCTCCCAGGACGCCACCGCCAAGGGCGCTACTAGGCTCTGCTAATAGGGCTAGGTGGAGTACTCCGGCCTCGAATGTGCCACCGCCGACGATGAGGCCGAGGATGACGGCGAGGGAGACGACCACTGCCGGGTTGGGTCCTGTACGCCTCGTCTCTAGAAAGAGATTGCGCCGATTCACGTCAGGACCGTGCTGACGAAACTCGCCTTGGCCCACACTGCCCACAGCCAATTGAAAGACCTCATCCTCACCATAGCCTTCCTTGCGTAGTTTCGCTGCCGCTGCATCTGCCGTTGCCTCATCGCGAAATACCGCCAATAGATCGTAGGGGCCTGATTGATCAAGCCCTGCTTGTTGTCGCATTAAAAATAGCTCCTATATATATGACAGCATGCCTGCTTTTTGTCAGATTATGCATCTGGTCATATTATACACCGAGCATTCTCTCTTCGACGTAGTAAGTGCTGTTGGACAGTATTTCTTCATCGTCTGCTGCGAAGAGAGGCGTGCCTAGCGGGGCAAGAGGTTCTCACGTTTTCTCAATGGCAGGTTCATTCACGTTGTAGGGACTGCAGCACGGCAGCGATTTCGCGATGTACACGATCATTGTTAGCTATCTCTGCATGGACCTTCTCCCAGCCATGCATAATCGTGGTGTGATCGCGCCCACCCAATTCTGTTCCGATCTGCAGCAAAGAAGCGTTCGTTTCCTCGCGCATCAGGTACATTGCCACCTGACGTGGCCAAGCGACCTCGCGGCTACGTTGTTTGCCACGCAACACATCTGGCTCAACATTATAGTAGTGACATACAGCCTCTAACACCTCGGCAACTGTAAGCGGTGTAGGTAGTTTTGTCTCTCTATAGAGATGCTGCAGGGCTTGTGCCGCCAG
>JAFATZ010000025.1 GCA_019243675.1 Ktedonobacteraceae bacterium
GCAGACACAACTTGTGATTACCTTCGCCAATGAAGCTGCTATTGCCATCGAAAACGCTCGCTTGTATGAAGAGACGCGGCGTGGGCTTGAATTAAAGTCGGTGCTCTTGCGCGAGCTACACCATCGTGTCAAAAATAACCTAGCCACTGTTGCTGGTATCCTCTCATTGCAACGAAGACGGAGCAAGTCTCCTGAAGTACGCCATATTCTGGCCGAGAGTGTGAATCGTGTGCAGGGTTTAGCGGCGACACATGATCTACTCGCACATGAGGATGTGAGCGAAGCCCGTGTAGACGATATCGCTCGCAAAGTTGTCGGTATTGCTAATGCAAACTTGCGCCCACCTGACAAGCACATTACCTTTGTGGTTGAGTCTTGTGAAGTGGTAATTCCTGCGCAGGCTGTCAACATTCTCGCACTCGTGCTCAATGAGATGATTTCAAACTCCATCAAACATGGTATGGCTCGGCAAAAAGAGGGTCTTGTTATCATTCGTGGCAGAGAAGATGGTGGATTAGTTACTGTGCAGGTCATAGACACGGGCAATTGGTCGCCGACAGAACGGGCATCTGTGGAGATGAGCGAAAACGGTTCCTTTGAGGGACTGGGGCTTTCACTGATAAAGCATTTGCTTGCTGACATAGATGGGCAATTTCTGCTACGTCGCGAGGCTGCCAGCGAAGACGTGTTAGAACACGCACGAAAGACAATGAGCACTACACCTCCTGCAGAATGCACTATGGCGGAGGTGCGTTTCCCACTGTTGCGGCGTAGCCGTGCCTAAGCGCAGAATCTTGCTAGCGCCTGCGCGGTCAAGGCTCTAACTGAATAGGTCGCCTTATCAGACGCTACTCTTATCTTCTAGCAAAGACAAGCACAGTCTGACCGAGTTGAATTTTATCCCCTTCTTGTAAGGGAACTGTCTGATGCTTGCTGAGCATCTGCCCATTGACCCTTGTCCCATTGGCACTTCCTTCATCTTTCAGCCCATAATTTCCGTTGCCCACGTTTACAATAGAGGCATGAAGACGCGAAACTGCCAGATCCTCAAGGAAGATATCACTCTCACGGCTACGCCCGATACTTAAAGTGTCTTTACGTATCTCGTAGGCGCGTCCAGGCTCCTTGCCCTCCTCTACACGCACAACGCCTAGTCCGCTCTGCATATCAGGAGAGCGCAACATGGTTCTATCGTCGTTGTTGCTATACAGAGGCGAAGCATCCTGCTGTGGTTGTCTGGGGCCAGCTCCTACTTGCCCCATACCTGCCTGTTGCCATCCAGCAGCGGGAGCAGGAGTAGCTGGAAAACCCATGCCGGGATACTGTTGTGCCGCAGCAGAAGCTCCCCAGCCGTCAGTTGCTGCTGGTTGTCCTGCGCCATAACCTGGTTGACCCCAGCCCTGTCCTGAGTTAACGCCATATTGTTGTGGAGGTTGTCCTTGCTGAGCGCTAGCGGCCGTACCCCATGGAACAGCACCAGACTGCGCAGCCCCTTGTTGCTGACCCCAGCCATCCTGCTGCTGTGCGCCAGAGGAGGCAGCATCCCAACCCTGATTGCCCCAAGTACCCGCTGCTGGCTGCTGGACTGCCGCATTTTGCGGACCCCAAGCAGGTTGCTGTGCAGGGGCTTGTGAGGCCCAAGAGTTGGCTTGCTGTTGTTGTCCAGGAGATTGTGTTGCCCAGGAGTTCTGCTGCTGTTGAGGAACATTTGGTCCTCCCCAGCCATTATACTGTTGACCTTGTGTAGGTGGTGGTCCCCAGCCTCCTGGCTGTTGCATTTGCTGCATCTGTGCCTGTTGTGCCCAGCCACCTTCGGGCATACCCCCTTGTGGATTCCATGCGCCAGGGGCGTTCTGTTGTGGTTGCCGTTGCCACTCGCCGCCGCCACTCCCGTTGACTGGCTTGGTAGCTTTCTTTCCACTATTACGGAAAAGCAAAACTGCTCCAAGTACGATAACTAACACGAGCACCAGACTTGCAATAATAACAATTGGCAGAGAAAAAAGAGAAGGAAGACCAATAAACATGAGCAAGAGTAGCGCTTTCATAAAGTTCACCCCTCTGGTCGTAGGGGTGGCATGTGCATTCTCGTACCCTATGGCCTCGCCGACCACAGTGTTTACAAGCTGCCACCCGATTTGGCTCGGGCACTCCTCCCACGGAAGTACCCCTACAAACTGTGACTCATTGTACTCTAACACAACGCCTAGCGCAACTCAAAACGTGCCTCAACGCTACCGAAGCGCAGTATATCACCATCTTTGAGTACATGTTTCTCGTGCGGTGTCAAAGTGACTCCATTCAAGCGAGTCTTGTTCAGGGCGTTCAAATCCTCGACGGTGAATGTTCCCTGGTGATTTTGCAAGTAGGCATGTTGTCGCCCAACCGTTTTATCCGCTAAGTTGATCTGTGGATAGATGCCACGGTTTGGGTCTTGTCGACCTACAACCATCAGGTCGTCCGTCAATGGAAATGGCTGTCCACTCGAGATAACTACGATACGAGCTTGTTTTTGTGGAGTGGACTTAGGCAGCCCTTTGTTTACCTGCTTCTGCTCGTGCGGGGGCGGTGCGACTCGCTTTTCTGTTGACATCACCCGGGCGCGTTCCTGCAGTTGTTGCAAAGCTACAATAAACTCTTGAGGAGTGGCATAGCGGTCCGCTGGCGACTTAGCCAGTGCCTTCTGCATAAAAGAATCCATTTCTGCAGGAAGGCCAGTGCGAAGGCGACAAATCAGTGGCACTCTCTCATTCATATGCTTGATGACAATGTCTACGGCCGTTTCCCCCTGGTATGGAGGATGCCCCGTTAACATCTCAAACAGGACAGTAGCGACAGAATAAAGATCAGAGCGGGTATCTGCTGCACGCCCATTTTCCGCCTGTTCAGGCGAGATATAGTACGCTGTCCCCATAAACACGTTGGACTGCGTCAGTGTTGGTGTATCCCGACCACGTGCTAAGCCGAAATCCGTTATCTTAACCACCCCTTGACTATCGATAAGAATATTTTGTGGCTTAATATCACGATGCACGACCTGTTGCTTATAGGCCGCCTCGAGTCCATCTACTATCTGGATGGTGTAATCAAGGGCGCGTAGCAACTCCATCGGCCCGTCTGTAATCATATAATATTTCAGGCTCTGGCCATCGATGTAATCCATGACGATGTAGTGCATATTGCCATCATTGCCAAAATCGACAATTCTCACAACATGGGGATTTTGAAGATTTAAGAGAATATCTGCTTCTCGTTCAAAACGTGCGATCAGTTCCCCGTCATTCGAGAGTTCTAGGTGCATCACCTTTACAGCACGGATGCGATTATTCTCAAGATCACGTGCGATATAAACGGTGGCAAAGTTGCCCCGCCCTCGCTCATCAATCAATTTGTAGCGCCCCCCGATGACGCGCCCAATCATATCGCCGTTCATCTGCTGCGAACTCCTCGCCCTATGAATAGTATCAAGCGGCTACATTATACACCATCTGTTCATTTGTGTCATGATAGTACATAGTGCGGAGCTACGTCCTTGTCGACGTTCGGGGCGGTTTATGATAGGTGCAGTTAAGAAGGCTAGAAGGAGAAAACAACACATGAGGACTGTACGAGGAATTCTGTTAGATATTGATGGCGTTCTACATGTTAGTATGCAACCTATTGCAGGGGCTGCAGACACTCTGCACTGGCTTACCCAAAATGGCTATGCCACCTGCTTTGTTACCAACACTACAACCCTGGCACGCACAACATTAGCGCAACGTTTACAACAGATCGGCCTGCCCATTGCTGAACAAAATTTGCTTACTGCCCCCGCTGCCACTGCCCTCTATATCCGCCAGCATTATCCTGCTAAACGTTGCTGGGTGCTTACCAAAGGAGACACTGCGGCTGATTTTGCTGGCATTGAACTGGTCGATGAGCGCGCTGATGTGGTAGTGATCGGAGGAGCGGAGGAGCTGCTTACTTATGAAACAATGAATAAGGCTTTTCGCATGCTCATGGATGGAGCGGCCCTGCTCGCCATGCACACGAATCTCTACTGGCGCACAAGTAATGGGCTACAGCTCGATAGTGGTCCCTTCGTACGTGCCCTGGAGCTAGCTACGGGGAAACAAGCCACCGTACTAGGAAAACCTAACCGTACTTTCTTCGAGCAAGCCCTGCTCTTATTGCAGGTGTCGCCAAGTGAAGCGCTCGTGCTCGGCGACGATATTGAAAATGATATTGGCGGCGCTCAGCAGGCTGGACTGCGCGGCATCCTTGTTTACACTGGGAAGCACAAAGCTGATTCGCCTCTACTGCAGCGTATCCATCCCGATGCACTACTCGCATCAATCGCAGATCTGCCACACTACCTAGCATCTATCTAAAACTCTTTGAACATCTCACTGATGCTTTCGCGAAGGTGTATGCGCTTGATAGCCTCTGCAAACAATGACGCCACAGAGACAACCTCTATCTTTGACGAAAATTGCACGGGCTGATTTTCCACCGTATCGGTAATGAAGAGGCGTCGAATAGGACTAGTATCAATACGCTCTATAGAGCCTTCTGTTAACACCCCATGGGTGACGAAGGCATATACCTCGCGTGTTCCACGATCCATGAGTTTGACCGATACATCGGCCAATGTACCACCCGAGATGGTAAAGTCATCGACCACGACGGCTGTTTTTCCTCTCACGTCGCCGATGATTTGCATGATAGTTGCCTTCTCGTTATGACCTACGCGCTCTTTGTCAGCGATAGCAATAGAGACACCAAGGCAGGAGGCATAGCGTCTAGCCTGTTTAGCGAAACCTACATCAGGAGAGACAACAACGATATCCTGCAACTTCATTGCCTTGATACGAGCACAGAGTATAGGTAAGGCGTAGAGATTGTCGACAGGTATGTGAAAAAAGCCCTGAATTTGGGGAGCATGCAAGTCCATTGTCACTACACGGTTGGCACCTGCTACCTCAATAGCATCGGCGCAGACACGTGCGCGGATAGAGACACGAGGCTCGTCTTTCTTATCTCCTTTAGCGTAGCTAAAGTAGGGGATGACGACCGTCACCGACTCTGTGCCTGCACGCTTGAAGGCATCTATCCAGAAAAGCAGCTCCATGAAATTGTCATTGGCTGGAAAGACCGTGGATTGAACGAGGTAGACGTGACGACCCCGCACATTTTCCAGGATGCGAACGAACGTATTACCATCAGAGAAGTGGATGGTTTCATTTTTACCTTGCCGAATATCAAGATATTCACAAATGCGGCCCGTGAGCTGCCAACTACCACTTCCTGCGAATACTACAATGTCATCAGGCTCCATAGTTCTTCACCTCATCATGTCTATTCTTCGTAGCGTCCACCTAAGTAAGTGGTGAGAAACTTCTCTGCCGCCGCGTAGAATTTGAGGCGATTCTCTGGTTTGGCAAAGCCATGTCCTTCATCAGGGAAAAGCAGATATTCGTATTTAATGCCCTTGCTCTTCATTGCCTCGACGATCTGCTCCGACTCGGCCTGCTTCACACGCGGGTCGTTGGCTCCCTGTGCGATAAGCATAGGAATTTTGATTTGATCGACTTTGAACAGGGGTGAGCGTGACTTCAGGAACTCTTCCTCGCTATCAGGGTTGCCAACTCGGTGCAGGAATTGCGCCACCATTGTGGCCCAATATGGAGGGATCGTCTTGATCAGCGTGATAAGATTGCTCGGACCGACAATATCGACGGCGCAACAGAAGAGGTCCGGGGTGAATGTAGCCCCGACTAGCGCGGCGTAGCCTCCATAAGAGCCGCCATAGATGGCGACACGCTTGCGGTCAGCTATGCCCTGTTGGATGGCCCAGTGAACAGCGTCAACTAGATCATCGTGCATCTTCGCTCCCCACTCTTTGTTGCCTGCGTTTAAAAACTGCTTGCCATAGCCTGTTGAGCCACGATAGTTGACTTTGAGACAGACATAGCCACGGTTGGCTAGCCATTGCACCTCTGAATTATAGCCCCACGCGTCACGTGCCCACGGACCGCCATGTACATGGAGCACCATTGGTAGCTTTTCAGGTGCAACTCCTACCGGTAGCGTGAGATAGCCGTGGATGGTCAACCCGTCTCTTGAAGTAAAGGTAATCGGTTGCGTATGCGCCAATGTGTATTGACTCAGGGCAGGCTGATTGTCAAAGAGGAAGGTTGCCCTCTGCGCTTTTCTATCGTAGATGTAAAACGGAACCGGGCCATTGTCGACGGTGAACATGACGATCCAGGTAGCGTCTGCATCGTCGCGGCTGTTAATGAAGAAATCTCCCTGGTGAATATCGCGAATGCGATCAAAGTCCACTTGAATTGACTTATCAAGCACAGTCCACTCTGTGCGGTCTCTGTTGAAGGCAACCGCTTGGACCTCGTATGTGTCTGGATGAAGCATCACGTTGCCCACGTCGTATTGTGAGTCCTCCGCCAGCACAGTAAGTTCGCCCGTATCAATGTTCAGTTTGACAAGACGCCCTGCATTCGCATTGCGCGAATCTTCCAAGTAAAGAGCCTGCCCATCAAGAGTAAAACCAATCGGACCACTGTTAAGCGAGTCCTCTGCACTCCAGCTAATAAGCTTGCGCCACTCACCCTGCTCTGTATCGCGGATGAGTAACTCCGAGCCGCCATCGGCTGTAGTCTTGGTCGCACCGCGCACCTTGAGTTGCCTATCGGCCAGCCAGCCGGAGAAATCGCCCGGATTTTTCGCTACTAGCGTGAGCGCACCTGTTGCTAAGTCGAGGTGGTAAGCATCGTGGAGCTGCGGGTTTTCTTTATTTATGCCAAGCAGCAGTTCGTTTGGAAAATGTTTGTCATGCTCAATAACCCGCACCTGCACATTCTCAAAAGGTGTCAGGTCTCGTGTCTCTTTCGTCTCAAGATTGGTTGCATACAGACGCCAATTTTCGTTGCCACCGATGTCCTGAATATAGAGAATGTGTGTATTATCTGCCGCCCAGGAGTAGAAGCGCACGCCTCGGTCGCTATCCTGTGTGACAGGCTCAAACGCGTCACCGCTGACGGATCCCACCCACACATTGAGCACATCATTCACGGGCGCTAGATATGCAAGGCGTGTGCCATCTGGCGAAATGCGGGGACTCGTCTTTACAGGATTGCCAAACAGCACCTTTCTGGGCACTAATTCAACGTGTGATAGTGAGACCATTCAATTACTCCTCTGCCTCAGAAGATACTTTCTGGGCAACTCCTTTCTCAAACTCTTCTCGCATTCCTCCATACCCATGACTTCCTTCCATTACAGAATACTCCACTATTACATCTTTATCAAGTCAGACGTTGTAGGCACGTTCTCCATCTCTAGGTAAACTTCATGCGTCTGGCGAGCAATCTGCTCCTGTGTGTAGTTATCCAGCACACGTTGTCGACCACGTTTCGCAAGATCGGCATAGAGCACCGCGTCTTCGAGCAAGCGGTGGACGCAGGTGGCCAGTTCTTGTGCGTCACCCTCTTTGAAGACGAGTCCAGCA
>JAFATZ010000301.1 GCA_019243675.1 Ktedonobacteraceae bacterium
CCCACTTTTGCAACGCGTATTTAGCAGAAGTGTAAGGGATAGTGGAGCCTCAAATAGTGCTTGAAAGTGTTACGTTTTCCTACGTTTGGAAAGGCAGCTATTGATGATTGTTGTGATGAAAGCATCTTGTACCGAGCCAGACATTGAGCATGTCCTTATATTCCTTGAAAACCACGGGTTAAGCGGTCACCCCTCGCGTGGCGTTGAGCGTACCGTCATCGGCGTGCTTGGCGGGGTAGGTCCTTCCGGAACTCCTGGCGTTATTGGCGGTATTAACCCTACGCTAGGCGAGGTGCTGGAAGGGCTACCAGGAGTCGAATCCGTCCTACGCGTCTCCAAGCCATACAAGCTCGCTAGCCGCGAGTTCCATCCAGAGGACACCACGGTCACAATAGATGTGCCCTGTGTGTCTAAAGGCTATATCACCATCGGCAACCATGAACTGGCGATGATGGCCGGGCCTTGCACTGTCGAGAGCGAGAAGCAGCTCATGACCACGGCAGAGGCGGTGCGCAAAGAAGGAGCCATTATCCTGCGCGGCGGTGCCTTCAAGCCGTCCACTTCACCTTATGGTTTCCGTGGCATGGGCGAGGCGGGGTTGAAGCTGCTCGGCAAGGCACGCTCAGCATTCGGTATGGCTGTTATCACTGAGGTCATGACGCCCACGGATGTGCCGCTGGTGAGCGAGTACGCCGATATCCTGCAGATTGGCACACGCAATATGCAGAACTATGTGCTGCTTGACGAGGTAGGGCGCACAAAAAAGCCGGTGATGCTCAAGCGAGGTATGTCGGCTACTATCGAAGAATGGTTACTAGCTGCCGAGTATATTCTCTCGCACGGTAACCGCAATGTTATCCTATGCGAGCGTGGCATCCGCACCTTTGAAAAGGTCACACGTAACACAATGGATATCAGCGCTATTCCACTGATCAAACGCCTTTCTCACCTGCCCATCATCTCAGACCCCAGCCAGGGCACAGGTCGTCGCGACTTGGTCGAACCAATGACCCTCGCCTCAATAGCGGCAGGGGCCGACGGACTGCTCATCGAAGTCCACCCCAACCCTGACGAGGCCCTCAAGGATGGAGCGCAGTCGCTCACCATCGAACAGTTCAGCCATCTCATGCCCCGTGCCCAGGCCGTAGCCCAGGCTACCGGACGTGCATTTGTGACCGAGTAGGGGCCCGATTGATCGTGCCCTCGATTGATCGTGCCCAAGGGAAGCGAAATAATACGACATATTTTTTAAAGAACGAGGAGGGATAGCACAATGAGTGCAAAGAAGCTACTTATGCTCGTAGGTGATTACGTCGAAGACTACGAAGTGATGGTACCATTCCAGGCGCTCCAGATGGTTGGACACACCATCCATGCCGTGTGCCCTGGCAAGCAGGCGGGCCAGAAAGTGCGCACCGCCGTTCACGACTTTGAGGGCGATCAGACCTATAGCGAGAAGCCCGGCCACAATTTCCCGCTTAATGCCACCTTCTCAGCCATCAAACCCGAAGACTATGACGCCCTGGTCATCGCTGGTGGGCGCGCCCCCGAATACATCCGTTTGAACGAGCAAGTTCTTGCGATTGTGCGCCACTTTGCGACGGCCAACAAGCCAATTGCGGCCATTTGTCATGGACTGCAAGTGCTTGCCACCGCAGGAGTTCTCAGAGGGAGAACCTGTACTGCCTATCCTGCAGTCGGCCCCGAGGTCACACTGGCAGGAGGCACATACAAAGCTGTGGAAGTAGATCAGGTCGTGGTGGATGGAAACTTAGTCACAGCCCCTGCGTGGCCTGCTCATCCTGCATGGCTTGCCGCATTCCTCCATGTATTAGGCACTCGAATTGAACTCTAAATAAAATTGGTGTGTTTGTTTGTAAGCTGAAAGTCTATAAACACACACACCAATTTTATGTCACAGACGCTGAAGACGTGTCACTTGACGACGACAGTCAGCTTGGCATCGGGATGCTCCTTACTACTGATGGTGTAAGTCCCATCCTTGCTGAAATGGATGATCTGAACTTCATTCTTAGAAACGATTGTCCCATCAGCAAGGCCGCCATCCACGTTGCCCATCAGAGTATGGGGCTCATCTGTCTGGTTCATAAAGACGAGCGTGTCATTATTAACGGTTATGCTCGCTGGCTCGAACGTGTACTGGTCTTTTCCTCCGTTGCTGGCCACGATTTCCATGATCTTCACCTGGGTGAGAGGGGCTAGGGCACCAGCAGCGCTGCCAACCGTTACCGCCAATGTGGCCTCAGGATGCTCTGCGCTGCTGACTGTGAAGGATCCAGTCTGAAGAAAGCGAACAGTCTGCGTCTCATTCTTGGAGATCATATTGCCATCAGCAATACCTCCTGCAGGAGTACTCATCAAGGTATGCCCTTCATCGGTCTGGTTGATGAAGTTCACCATATCTCCCGCCTTGACGCTGAGTGTAGCGGGGCTAAAAGAATATTGATCTTTGCCACCATTCGCGGCGATAACTTCCGTGATCTTCACCACCTGGAGACCTCCACTCATACCTACCGAAGTATTGGCAGACGACCCCGAATTGGGCGATGTGGTCGCTCCTGTACCACAAGCAGTCATGGCGAGTGCTAGAGCAATAAGCGAGACGAGCAGGGTCAAATAGGTTCTACGACGAAACGATGCAACAAACACTGTGCTCAGGCGAAAGAATCTCCTTACGTTTTCTACCAATTAATTGGAAACTGTCTGAAAGTCATCTCAAGTGGCTCCAGGAGGGGCATAAGGAACGACAGTTAAGCATGTTTTCAGACAGTCTCTCATACCAAATCCGTTTAAGAAGTGACGATTTGGGGACACTCCAAACCCTGCCAGGGGCCTCTGGACCCCCTTTTGATCTCTCTTCTTAAGAATTTGGTATCACACTGTTGTGATAATACTATGGGCGTTTTGCTTTTTCCACGGAAATTCGGCTGTTTGGGAGAAAGGTACCAGGTCAAAGTAAAGAAATCTTTACCAAGCAGGTGCTTAATCGCATCTCTGTGGAATGTATCTTTGAGTTTCAAAGGAGATCATTTTATTTCTTCAGTGGACAGTTAGCATATCCAGGTGATGATTTCTTTACCATTTCGCAATACCTTTTGTCTCTCCTAGGATGTCAAGAACGTGGGAACTTGATTTCGAAATCTATATGCGAAAAGTTCTTCTTCTTCTCGTTTTCATAGGTGGATACGATCTTTCTCTTCGATCGCTATAGCCTAAACACCAATCTTTTCTGCAAAGTTAAAAGGACTGACATATGATCTATGAATATTGGGTAATCGCAGGTCTCTGGCTGCTGTGGGCAGCATACTGGATGCTGTCCGCACAGAGCACGAAACAGTCCGAGCAGTCTGAATCTGGATCATCTCGTCTCATCCATCTCGGCCTGGTCGTCGCTGCGTTCGCTCTGGTGGCTTTGCCTGGCTTGGGGATCGGCTTTCTAGGATGGAGGCTTCTGCCTGATCCCTTCATCGCATTCCTCATCGGCGTTGCAGTGGAGGCGTTGGGTCTGGGATTTGCCGTGTGGGCACGTATTCACCTCGGTCAGTATTGGAGCGGCACTATCGAGATCAAGTCTGAGCATCAACTGATCCGCAGCGGACCATACGCGCTGGTTCGTCATCCCATCTATACGGGCTTTGTGCTGGCTTTCCTTGGCACTGCTCTGGCTGCGAACGAGTTCATCGGCTTGCTCGCCCTGATGTTGATCATTGTCGCATATTCTCGCAAAATCTGGATGGAGGAAAAATGGCTCGTCCACCAATTTGGCGAGGAATATACCACCTATCAGCGCGAGGTGAACGCATTGGTCCCTTTCCTCTGGTGAACAGGTGAGTGCCACCCATGAGAGAACTAGAGGTGGCTCATGTTATGCTATAACTATTAAATACACTGCGAGCAGGAGACCAATCAGGCTCAGCAGAACAGTGAGGAGAATGGCGAAGAGGGTAGGCGGATGAAAGGTTTCTGTGTCGATAGCAACACGCGTATGGAGAAAACTCAGCAGTGCTACGATGATA
>JAFATZ010000318.1 GCA_019243675.1 Ktedonobacteraceae bacterium
ACATCCGTCATCAAGGTATCGTAGAAGGTACACACTTCACGGTAACTAACGCTGGTGAGGTGTTGCCATCATCGGTACGGCTGGCGAAGTTCGAGCGTGTTGTGGGAGGTGAGTAGGAGCAGGAAAATTTTGCACATTTGCGGGCTCTCGCGCAAATGTGCAAAATTTTCCTGCTACATAAACCTTACTTAGCATCCATCTCTGCTATAAACTTAGAAAAAGCTGTCTGGATTTTTACTAGAGTCTCCCAAGACACCTCAGATGCGGGGTTTTTCGAAATGAGCATAAGAAAAGGTCTCAATCTAGCCTCTCAGATTTCTGATAAGAAAGACTAGCCACTATGCAAGAAGTAATGTAAAATAAGCATAAAGGGCGTAGTGCTCCGTCGCCCTAGGTTTTCTGCTACTTTGGCACGTAGTAAGGAGCGAAGGCAATTTGGGAGAAAGAGAGAACGCATGGATCGCTCGCAGAGAAGGGCTTATCGGAAAAGCCCCGGACGACAATATGGGTATGAATATGATCCACTACGCAGTCGTACTGGATCGCATCAGCGTGACACGACACAGGAGTTACATACACAGTTGATACAGCGTCCTGATCCTCGTAGAACTCGACAACTCCTGCGTCAGCATATCATTGCGGGTAAAGCTCACTTGGATAACGAAGCAGAGTCTTCTATAGAGCAACAACCAGTGAGGCAACGGCAGCAGTTCCTAGAGCAACAAGAACTAGACGATGTGGTACAACAGTTGCCGCTCAATCCACGTACGCACAACGTACGTATTCCACAGGTACACACTCCCTCTACGGACAAATTGATGCACTCGGACGAAGGGGAGGATGATTGGTCGGACTACGAGGACAGGGATACAGATGCCGATTATGATGACTTCACTGATCTACGACGCACCCCTTCGGCACTCAAGCCCTACCGATCTACGACCCTTCCACCTGCCACACCCCTTGCAAGTGCTACACTTAGTTCCGAGAGCAGTATACGTCAACCCGAAGTGGAAGAGTACGTCGATGACGATGATGAGTATGATGACTACGAAGATGATCAGCCATCTACGGGCCGATCACGCAAAAAACGCAAAGTTTCGCGCCGAGGATTGCTAGTGGGTCTAGGAGCCGTTGCCGTTGCTGGTGCAGGCGTTGCTGCCTACGAATTTGGTCCTAAGGTGGTTGGCAACGTTGGTGCAGACATTGAACACCAGCTCCAGGATGCCTTCAACAAAGGACTGGCGCAAGGTGCAGATGCAGTGCGCAAGGATTTCATCACCTCCTTAGAGAGTCTGGAAGGCTTCACATTGGCGAGTGCCCAAACAGCGGCACTTTTAACACGCAGGGCATACGATGTCTTTGTCTCGCCCATTGTGAAGTTCGGCTCAACGCTTGCCGCCGACTTTCTAGGCGTGATGCTACAAGCCTTTAGGTCGGGCCGTCATATTCTCGCCGTGGTCAACCAAGACAATGCTACTCTCGCAGCCATTCAGAGCGTGTTGGAGATATGGGTAGCGCAGGTGTCGAGTCTACCCAAGCAACTCGATACTATCACGCAAACCGATCTAGACGGAGCGCAAGCCTACCTGAGAGCTTTGCAACGCAAGCTCGATGAAGAAAAGGCTAAGCTGAATAACAACGGCAAGACCTCAACGCCTGGGAAGGCATAATTCGCTCGTGGAAGCGTAAGGAAGCGTACTAGTGGTGACGAAAAGAAATGAACGCTAGTGCTGTATATGCATGGACATTGCACGACGCCCCTTATGAAAATGAGGTGGCGCGACGCTGGTGGATGTTGCCTCCTGGTACTCGGCTCCCCTTGAGCAATGGAGAAGCCTACTACTTGCTGTTCGCAGGTCGTCCAGGCAGTTCAGCCGGGCCAGATGTGCATGACGCCGTGCTCTCCATGAAACGTGGTGGGCAAAAGCTGGTAGGTGATATCGAATTTCACGTGCATTCCAGCGCTTGGCTACTACATCAGCACCATACTGATCCGCGCTACAACAACGTGCTGCTCCACGTTGTGCTTATATACGATGATACTGCACCAACACGACGCCAGGATGGTGTTGTCGTGCCAGTTTGCTGCCTCAACGACCTCTCGTCCACGCGCCTTTGGCCGCTGCAACACGAGTATACTGGATGGCCCTGCCATGCTGTTATGCAACAACTCAGCGACCAGCAGCGCTTCAATCTGCTCAGGCGCGCTGGTCTGTTGCGGTTCGAGCAAAAAATGCACACCTTCATTGAACAATTGCATACTAGTGAAGCGAACAAGCGCGATACATCATGCCGCTACGACCCTTGCCTGCTGCCAGCTCTCGCAGAGGGCTTGGGCTACGGACGAGACCGCGCGTTTTTCCGTGCCGCTGGCCTCTATTTGCTCGATAGTGAGTATCCTCTGCCTGAACCTTTAGGGCGTTCAATGGCACCTTCACCGTTGGATGCTGGGCGACTCCGTATGTTACAAACAATAGCTGAGGAGTGGCAGGCTACTGGCATATGGCAAACGTTACAGAAGGCCATGTGCGGCTCTACGCCCTTGGCTGCGCTGCGCGCTCTATTGGGTGATGTGGGTTTGGCACGTGCTGATATCCTGATTTGCAATGTGGTACTGCCCTTCGCGGCGGCTGTAGCCATACTGGAGCACGATACAGCACTCTCGGCACTGGCCCAGGAACTCTACGAGTCGCATCCTGGTCTCGTCTCGAATCGCATCACGCGCAGCATGTGTAGCCAGTTACAGTTGAAGACGATGCCACGTGGAAGCTGTCAGCAGCAGGGCTTGCACTATATCTACCAACAGACGTGTCGCGAGAAACGCTGTGAGATGTGTATTGCGGGAAGATCGACGCTATGAGCACACGAGCACACGAGCAAGACGAAGAGCGCCTGGCACGCTTTCTAGCGCATGCAGGTATTGCTTCGCGCCGTCACGCGGAAGAACTGATCGCTACTGGTCACGTGCAGGTAAATGACACAACTGTAACTACACAGGGAACATGCATCAATCCCGCACATGACCGTGTAACTGTCGATGGTAAACCCGTCCAGGCCACCTCCAGGCATGTCTACCTGCTACTACACAAACCCGTGGGCTATCTGAGTACTGTGCATGACCCACAGCGACGCCCTACGGTGCTCGATCTACTACCTCAAGAGTTGCGCCAACTGCGCGTTTACCCCGTTGGTCGCCTGGATAGTGATACCAGCGGCTTGCTGCTACTGACCAACGATGGTGATTTTGCTTTGCGTCTCTCACATCCTCGCTACTCGACCGAGAAACACTACGAGGCGCTTGTACAAGGGCAGCCAGCCGCAACAATCCTGGCAGCCTTGCGTCAGGGAGTAGTGATTACAGAAGATGATGGACATACATACCTCACAGCTCCGGCGCAGGTGCGAGTCCTTGGGCCACAGGCAGGGCTATGGCGCATAGCCCTCACCATTCACGAAGGACGTAAACGACAAATACGGCGTATGCTCGCAACTGTCGGCCATCCCGCTGTACAACTCAAGCGAGTTGGTATCGGTTCTTTGACACTGGACAAGCTGCCCGTTGGCAAGTGGCGCTATTTGACCAATCAAGAGGTGAAAGCTTTTATGGTATAATCCCCTCGGTATCGTTCTTACAGGAAACCACGGAGGACTCATGCGTGGGCCGCAACGTATCACCATCGATGGACCGGCAGGGGCAGGAAAGAGTACTATAGGAGAGCAATTGGCCCAGAAATTGGGCTATATTTATATAGACACAGGTGCGATGTATCGAGCCTTGACTTGGCTGGCATTGCAAGAACAGGTGGATATCAACGATGGTCCCGCTTTGGGTCGGCTTGCACTCAGTAGTGAGATCGTCATCAGTCGTCCCAACATAGCGGATGGGCGACAGTATACCGTCACGTTGCGCGGCAGAGACATCACATGGGACATCCGCAGTGCGCAAGTTACCCGTGCCGTCTCGCCCGTTTCCATCCATCCAGAGGTACGCACCGTCATTAGGTCGCGCCAGCGTGCTATGGCACAGTATGGACATGTAGTGATGGTAGGACGTGATATCGGAGCCGTCGTATTGCCGGATGCAGAACTGAAAATCTATCTCACTGCCAGTCTGGAAGAGCGTGCCCGCCGTCGCTATGCTGAGCTAGTAGTGCAGTTCGGCCAGGACAATCCCGCGCTCCCCTCAATGCAGCAAGTCGTGAGCGATATTCAACGCCGCGACAGTATCGACCGCGAGAACATGCAGCCAGCACCGGATGCTATCATCGTTGACACTGACAACCTGAGTATTGCACAGGTGTTAGAGATTATTTGTCGTCACGTAGAGGACAAGGCATGAAACAGTACACCCGCGACACTGCTCATCAGCAGAAAAAGCCAGTGACAAAACCGGCAGTCAATCTATATGAACCCTATGTGCCACCCTCATTTTTCTACAAGACACTGCGCATAGTTATTACTCTCATTATCACGTTCACCGCTCGCCTGCACGTGTATGGACTTTACAACGTTCCGTGCAAGGGTCCACTGCTTATAGCTGCAAATCATCTTGCCTGGACAGATATTCCCCTCATCCCCCTCCGCCTATCATTCAAGGTCGTCTACATGGCGAAAGCAGAGGTTTTTACTCACAAGATTGGCCGATTCTTGCACTTTCTGGGTACCTTTCCGGTCAAACGAGGTGAGGGTGACCGTCAGGCGATACGGACTGCTGAGGAACAGTTGAAGAAGGGTAATGTAATCGTTGTCTTTCCAGAAGGCACACGCAGCAGGACGCGTACATTAGCCCATGGATACGCTGGATTGGGCATGATTGCGCTACGTACGGGAGTGCCCGTTATACCCGTGGCCATCTGGGGCAGCGAAAACGTGCTCAAAAAATTGGGCGCACGTGTCACCATTTGCTACGGAGAGCCGCTCGTCTTCAAACCTAAAGGCGCAAAGGTCACACGCCAGGATATCGACAAAGCGACCGAGACAGTGATGCGCAAGATTGCGTCGATGCTACCTCCTGAGTATCGCGGCGTGTATGCGGACTAGGGTACAGAGAACGTATCAATTACTGAGCTATGTAAAAGTTCACACTACTGCTTGTAGTGCTCGACAATATCTGGCGGGCGCACGTGAGCGTCTTCAGGATTCAATCCGGCTGAACGGCGCGCACGCCGCTGGCGCAGTAGATCCCAGCACTGGTCGAGGGCCACTTCGAGTGCTTGTATGCGTGCATGTTCATCGCCCTCCAGCTTGCCCTGCGCCTTCAAGCCCATAAGTTCGTGTTCTTCGTCTACTAACTTTTGAATATGATGCAGGATTTCTGTATCGTCCATCGGTTTCTCCCCACTTTGTTTGATAAGATCACAGAGTGATTAGCTACACAGCAATCTTTTTATAATGATATCACGCACGGCAAATCAAGAAGAATAGAAAAGAAGACGCTAGTTCCACCAACAATTGGGTGCTATAGAAAGGATGCCCTATGACAACCCCTAATCGACGTGCTTGGATAGAATACGCCTCAAGGACAATGGTGAAATCACCGTTGTACTCAACCTTGTATGCATCCATGCAACAAGATCAAGAGATGCTGGCATTGCTCGATGCTGTGCGAGAAGATCAGCCGCCCCCAGTGACGTTCTTCATGGTGGTCAATTATCTCGTCTTCTCCCATCCAGAGCATCCATTTGCCCTCTCGTATCCGTATCTGTGCAAGCAACGCCCGTACCCACTCTCTGAAGCATATTCGCACTTCAAGGATTTCTGTCAGGTGCATCACGAGGAATTGCAAGCGTTACTTCCTGATGCTATTCTGCAAACAAACGAAGTGGCGCGCTGTTCCAACCTGTTGCCCGCGTTTAATGTCGTCTCTTCGCTTGAAAACAGAAGGTCGCTTGCTTTTATTGAGCTTGGAGCAAGCGCTGGGCTCAACCTTTTGTGGCCACATTATGAGTATCACTACAGAAATGAGCAAACGTGCTTCTCGCTCGGTTCCTCGCCAGTCAAGCTTGATTGCAAACTACGAGGAAGCCATTCCCCTCAGTTCTTTTCAGAAATTCCCCCTATTGCCAGTTGCTCTGGTATTGAGTTGAAGCCTCTTGACTATAATACAGACGAGGGGAGACGCTGGCTCAAGGCGGCTATATGGCCGGAGGAGCTTGACCGTTATCAGCACTTAGATGCTGCGATCACCCTTGCACGCAAGATACCTCCTACGCTGTTTATAGGAGATGCAAGCGCGTTGCTCCCAAAACTGCTCGCATCCATCTCCGCAGATCAAACGGTATGCCTCTGGCATAGTTATGCCCTCAATCAAGGGCCAGCAAGCATCAGAGAGTGCATCGCGCAACAGATCATCGCTGCTTCAGGCAGCAGAAGCATCTATCGCATCTCACTTGAATCTGAGCCAGCGAAGTCTGGAGAGCTTTCTGCACTTGAATTGTCTACTTACAAATGGGGAGCACTTCAACATCAAGAGATTTTAGCTCACTGCTCTGTACATGGCGAATACATGGAATGGAATTGAGACAGCAGTGCAGATAGAGAATATAGCACGAGCAAATGACGAGATGCTCACGCTTTCAAGTAAATCCCGCCGCGACTTTGCTCGTGGCTGACAGCCACGGGCAAGATTGCGACCGCTTAGGGAAATTTACAACGCAAAACGACCACAGATCAGACTGATCCTCCTAGGACGCGCTTGGCTCCTGCCATAGCTTCAAGCTTGCCTTGTGCAATGTGGCGT
>JAFATZ010000355.1 GCA_019243675.1 Ktedonobacteraceae bacterium
GGACATTGTCATCGTACGCGAAGGGCTACGCGGTCATCGCTACCAATACATCAATCGCTACTGTGACCTATGTGCCCCATTGTATCACGTGGGTGGCATCAAGGGGTTAGCATACGTTATTGTTACAGTAGGAACGATTGTTGCTACCATCTTTTTCTACTTCCATCACTGATATACAAGGAAAGTATGCTTTCGTCTTCTAGTATGCAGTCAACGTTGCAGCGTTATCAGCAAGATATCTACACGGCTCTTCGTCGTGCAGTTTACAAGGTGAGTGATGTAGAAACGCATCCAGAACTAAATGCACTTCAAGCCTATTACGGGCAAATGCAGTATCACCTAGGGTGGGTAGACACGAACTTCTCTCCGACGCGTAGCAATTTTGGTAAATTCTTGCGCCCGACGCTATTACTACTCTCCTATGAGGCTGCTGGTGCCTGGGGGCTTGCGACAAACATCCCTGACAACGACAATTACCTGTGTCGTGCCCTTCCAGCCGCCGCCGCTGTCGAACTTACACATAATTTTACGCTTATTCATGACGATATAGAGGATGGAGATGCTGAACGCCGCCATCGTTCTACCCTCTGGAAAATCTGGGGTGTGCCTCAGGCTATTAACACGGGCGATGGTATGTTCGCCCTGTCGCGTTTAACGCTATGGGATGTGTTGGAAGAGGGTGTAGAGGGATCGATTGCTGCTCGTCTTGGCGCTCTATTGGATCACGCCTGCCTTGTTTTAGCAGAAGGTCAATACCTTGATATAAGTTTTGAGAAGCGCCTAGATATCTCCGTCGCTATGTATGTAGATATGATTAGTCGCAAAACGGCGGCGTTGATGCGTTGTGCAGCGGAAATGGGCGCACGTCTGGGAACTCGCGATGAAGAGACGATTGATCGTCTGTGCAGTTTTGGTTGGGCTATAGGGATCGCGTTCCAGGTACGCGATGACATCCTCGGTGTGTGGGCGAGTACAACAGAGTTAGGTAAGACACCGACAGGTGATATCTATCGACGTAAGAAGAGTCTGCCTATACTTCATGCACTCGAACATGCCAATTCTGATGACCAGGCGCTGTTGCAGGCGATCTACATGCAAGCAGCACCCGTCACCAGAGAGCAAGTAGAACGGGTGCTGGCTGTCTTCGCACGTACGAACACAAAAGCATACTGCTATGAATTTCTTGCACAACAGTGTAAGCTAGCATACGAAGCTCTAGCTTCCGTGCCACGCCATGGAAGTCCGCTATGCCTGCGAGCACTCAGTGACTTGGAGACACTGGTGGGCTTTGTAGAGGAAACGGTGAAAGCATAGCGTTCCTGCGAAGCAGAAAAGATCAGCTACATCAACGCCCATATCATCGCAACGTTGCCCGAAGCTGTCACCAACTGCTTGCCATCAGCAGACCAGGAGAGGCTGCGCACAGCAGTATTGTGCTGAATCGTGACTAGTGGCCTTGTACCCTGCGCCGGATACCATACTGTAACCACGCCATCGTCTCCTCCGATAGCTAGGAAGCGCGCATCAGGCGACCAAGCGAGCGTACGTATAGGCTTATTTGATGCTTGTAGGCGCATAGGCGTGTCCGTACATATGTTGAGACCATCCTTGATCCCTTGCTGCTGGCAGGTGAGGCCGTTCCAGAGACGTACCATCCCATCATCTCCACCCACGGCAAGTTGTCCGCCCACGGGAGTAAAAGCAAGCGCCCTCATCGACGTTTGAGCATCCAGGTATGCGTTATGCACCTCACGGCCATTAGCAGCCATCCACACACGAATCGCGCCGCCTTGAGAGGAAGAGGCTACAGTCTGGCCATCCGCTGCCCACGAAACAGCATCTATGGGGGCTGTGTGGCGTGTAAAGATCTCCTGTGTACGGTAATTAGTTGTATTCCATACGATAGCACGCATATCTAAGGCACCGGAGACCACCTGCTGCTGACCGTGTGCGGACCAAGCTAGGCTGGTCACAGTTGCAAAATGACTTTGGGTAGAACGGGCAAGGGTTGTACCCATCTTTGCGTTCAAGAACAACACCTGATTGGCAGATCCACTCACGAGTCGTTGGCTATCAGGCGACCATGCCAGAGCACTTACGGCAGCGGGGTGTCTAATAGTGTGACTCACCATACCGCCAGTAGTCCAGATAAGAAGTTGAGCATCATTTCCTCCACTAGCGAGCATAGTGCCGTCTGGCGACCATGTGACAGCTCTGATCATCTGTTGATGACCATGAAAGGAAAATAGAAGCTTTGCCGTTGTGGGCAGTGCGGGCTGCATCGGCGCTGGCGCTTTTCCATGCAATGCAGTTGTTTGCGCGGGTGCCATTTTCATGAACGAGCGGTATGCGGCATAGCCCAGTCCGATGCCTCCAACACCCAGCACCATACTCCCCGCGACTAAAAACGCCCTGCGCGTCCAGTTGGACTTCTTCTTGCGGGGCGGTAGAGATGTAGAGGTGTTCTGACCGCTCAATGTGAGCTTACCATTCTGTCCGCCAATAGTGCTGTTGAAGTCCGGTATTGTCGCATCTGAGTGAAAGGACGAGTTAACATACTGCTGTTGCATTGTGCCTTGCATTGTGGGTGCGGATGAGCCGTCTATGACAAACGACTCCAATGCCAGTCGTGTACCTTGTTCAACTCCACAAGCTGCCAACGTCGTGTTCTCAGGTAAAACCTGTCCCCCAGGACCACGGCGCAACACATAGAAGAGCTTTTTTCCGAAGAGGTCCGTCCGAGGTAGGTGCAACTCATCGACCATAGCGGGCACGAGCGCTGCAAGTGGTGCGTCGGCAATAACTTCTACCAGACGGAGATCACCAAATGCATTCTCCTCTATTAATACTTCAAGCTTCTGCATAATGCCCCCCCCTATTTCTGAGTCTAACTGTACAGAGTGTACCATATTGTCTCATCATTGTTCATGTAGATAAGTAAAATGGGCTAGTCGAGAGAGTGAGGATATGCTACGATATTCCTGTATTGTGCATATGGTAAATGAAATAAAGAAGAGAGTATATATGGCACGACCCGTTTATGTGATTGGACATAAAAATTCTGATATGGATTCTGTGGCCTCGGCCTATGCTTATGCACACTTGTTACAGATGCAGGGTGAGGAGCAGACAATAGCTGCTCGTCATGGTGAGTTGAAGCCAGAGATACGGTTTGTGCTTAATCGTTTTCAGGTTGAGCCACCTGAAGCCCTAGAAGACGTCCACCTACAAGTGCGTGATGTGATGGCCCGTGGAGGCGTCATTTCAGCGTACGTCGATCAGCCACTGCTAGAGGCCGGCCAACTCTTACAGAAGCACAACCATCGCTCTATGCCCGTGATTGGCAGGGATAAAAAGGTGTATGGCATTATCTCCAACACAGATTTCGCCAAGCTCTTCTTCAATGAACTTGACCCACAATGTGTTAACCGTGTTGCACTGCACCGCGACAATCTTGTACGTGTGCTTAAAGGTCGTGTGCTGGTAGAGGGTCGCCGCCCACTGGGCGATCGTGTCCTAGTGGGGGCGATGGAGGCGCAGACAATGGCGCGCTATATTGAGCAAGGCTCAGTAGTTGTTATGGGGGACCGCGAAGATGCACAACTCGCAGCCATTGAGCGTGGAGCAGCAGTACTCGTTATTACAGGCAATCTCCTGGTTTCCGAGCGTACCTTAGCTTCCGCACACAAGCATGGAGTCATGGTCATTAGCACAGGGCATCACACCTTCACAACGGTACGCCTCATTAACTTGAGTATCAGCACTCAGGATATAATGGACCGCGAATTTGATTTTTGTCATCCCGAGGATTACATGAGCGATGTGCAACCGCTACTGGCGCGCCGCCAGTCTATGCCGATAGTTGACCACGAAGGAAAGCTTGTTGGCTACATCTCGCGTGCAGACTTGATAAACGCGCGCCCGAAACGGGTGATTCTCGTCGATCACAACGAACGTTCACAGGCTGTAGATGGAATCGAGGAGGCTGAACTATTAGGCGTTATCGATCATCACCGCGTCGCCGATGTGTATACTACAAAGCCCATCATGTTCCGTGTCGAACCGGTAGGTTGCACAGGTACTATCATCGTAGAACTGTACCACGAAGCAAGGGTCGCAATTCCTCGCGAAGTAGCAGGCTTGCTCCTGGCTGGCCTGCTCTACGACACACTCATTCTCCGTTCGCCCACCTGCACGGCGCTTGACAAACGCGTCGCCGCCGAGTTAGCGACAATCGCAGGAGAAGATATAGAGCAGCTCGGACGGGAGATGTTCGCCGCCGCTACTGCCCACCTGGCTGAGAAAAAGGCAGAGGCGCTGCTTACCTCAGACTTCAAAGAATTCACGGTGCGTGACAATACATTCGCTATCGGCACGGTTGAGACTACTAGTCCGGCAATGATTGAAAAACGCATTCCTGAATTATATGTTACGATGCAGCGTATAGCGCAGGAGCACAACTACACCTCGTTTCTTTTCATGATCGTAAATATCATTACTATGCAGTGCCGTTTGCTTATCTGGGGTGCAGAACATGTGGTGGCAAACGTGCTAGCAGTTCCACTTGAATCCGATGGGCACTCGGTAGTGGTAGAAGGACTTGTTTCGCGTAAGAAACAACTGGTGCCCTTGCTGGGGCGTATTCAAGCTGCAATTGGAGAGAAAAGGAGCAATACATAGTAAATGTGCAGTACAAGTAGTATGATATAACTACCTGTGCAGATAGTTCGTGCTGAATCTGTTACACAATCTACTTGTCATGAACCCAACGCTATGTTACACTACATCACGACTCAGACGCTTCTTGCAGAAGGTAACTATTCAAAATACCCTGGGATGGTGTGCCGCCTTCGGCGGCGGAAAAAAGGAATGCGTGTGGGGATACCCGCACCCCTTGGCATCCTCTGCTGAAGAGTTTAAGAATTCCACTGGTCAAAGTCGACTAGTCTGTATTATGCCTAAGGAGGGCACACTTCATCGTGAGTAATTACTATATGTTAGTTCCTATTGGCGTAGGACTACTCGCGGTACTATTCGCGGCATATCTTGCGAACTACGTACTACGCAAAGACACCGGTACTCCTGCGATGCAGAAGGTTGCCAATGCGATCTTCTCGGGCGCTATGGCCTTTCTCAATCGCCAGTACCGTACTATTGCAATGCTCTCAATCGTTGCCGCTGTGATTGTCGCAGCGGTTCTTGCACTGCTTGGTCAAGGAAGTCAGGCTGATAAGCTAAGTCTGGCATGGCACACAGCTCTCGCCTTCTTGATTGGTGCGTTCTGTTCTGGCATCTCTGGCTACATCGGCATGTATGTCGCAGTGAAATCAAACAGTCGTACCGCTAGCGCTGCTACGCGTAGCCTGGGTGAGGCGTTGATGGTCTCTCTGCGTGGAGGCGCAGTCTCCGGTTTTCTAGTGGTGGCACTCTCTTTGCTGGGCGTCTCACTGGTCTTTACAGCCTATGGTGGTCTCACCAACCCAGCACTAGTGCCCTCTCTGATCGTCGGTTTTGGTTTCGGTGCAAGCTTTGTGGCACTGTTTGCCCAACTCGGTGGTGGTATCTACACGAAGGCAGCCGATGTGGGTGCTGACCTTGTCGGTAAGGTCGAGGCAAACATTCCAGAGGATGATCCACGCAACCCTGCTGTCATTGCTGATCTGGTCGGTGACAACGTTGGCGACTGTGCTGGTCGTGGTGCTGACCTCTTTGAGTCAACTGCTGCTGAGAATATCGGAGCAATGATTCTCGGTGTGGTTCTCTATATTACTACCAAGAACATTGGTTGGATCCTCTTCCCACTCGTAGTACGCGCCTTCGGACTCATTGCCTCTGCAATTGGCTTGCTCTACGTTCGCCCCTCTGTGGTTATTGAGCCGGACAAAGCTGCTGGCAAAGACCCAGGTGAAATCGCCATGAATCAGCTCAGCATTGGCTATCTGATCACCTGTGCTCTCTCTATCATTGGTGTGTTCGTCGGCAGTTACCTTTTACTAAATGGTCCCGGCATAACAGGTGCGAACGGTATTGCTCCGTGGATATGGTTTGGTCTAGCTGGCACTGTTGGTATTCTTCTGAGCGTGGCCTTCGTATACATCACGCAGTACTACACTGCTGGTACGTGGCGTCCTGTGCGTGAGATTGCTGCCGCAACGCTTACTGGGCCAGCCACGACGATTATTACAGGTATCGCAGTGGGCTTCGAGTGCGTTGCTCTGCCAGTACTCGCCATCTGTGTTGCGCTGGGTCTCTCTTTCTTCCTGGGGAGCCAGGTCAGTTTTCATATCCCTGTACAGATTAACCCCGGTGTGGTCAACCAAGGCGGTATCTTCGGCACAGCGGTGGCTACTATGGGCATGCTTATGAGCTGTGCATACGTGCTGGCTATGGATACCTTTGGTCCTATTACTGATAACGCTGGCGGTATCACTGAAATGAGTGGTGAAGCCGAAGAAGTACGTGATATTACCGATGCACTTGATGGTGTCGGTAATACGACCAAGGCGCTTACAAAGGGCTATGGTATTGGCTCTGCTGCGTTAGCCGCCTTCTTGCTCTTCAGCGCCTACCTGGATGTGCTTTTCACTTACAAACACAATCCAGCCGTCTATCGGGTTGATCTGGCAGATATTAGTGTGTTCATTGCAGCTCTGATTGGTATTACACTGATCTTCTTCTTCAGTGCCTTGGCAATTCGCGCAGTAGGTGCTGCTGCTAAGCGTATGATCGAAGAGGTACGCCGTCAGTTCCGTGAGAATCCCAAGATCATGGCAGAGCGTGTTGAGGACCGTGTGGACCCAGATTATGCTCGCTGCGTTGATATCAGCACCCGTGGTGCCTTGCGTGCTATGGTTCTACCGGGACTCGTAGCCGTCTTGACGCCAATTGCTGTTGGTGTCATTCTTGGTCCACAGGCGGAAGCTGGGATGCTGATGGTTGGTACGATGGGTGGTATCGTCCTTGCCCTGTTCCTCAACAACGGTGGTGGTGCCTGGGACAATGCTAAGAAATACATCGAGGCTGGCTATCTGCGTGTCAATGCCCAAGGTGAGATGGTTGACCGACTTGATACGAGTGGAACCATTCTTGGCAAGAAAAGCGAGCCTCACAAGGCGGGTGTAGTCGGTGATACTGTTGGTGATCCCTTTAAGGATACGGCTGGTCCGTCGCTACATGTGTTGATCAAGCTGCTCAGCACAATCACGCTTGTGCTCGCTCCTCTTTACGTCTTCCTGCATCCATAGGGCTGGGCAAGTTCTGACCCTACTTCTTGAGAGCATTTGGGGTACAGGAGGCTATGCCTCCTGTACCCCAAATGCTCTCAAGGGAAGTTGACATCATCGAGGAGGGATAGTAATGAAGCACCCACTATTTGCCCACAAGCCAGGGCGTATTGCTCTCATCTTTTTTGTCGTTCTCCTATTGTTAGTTGCTTGTAATACAAGCACTATATTGATGAGTCCAGGCAATGGGGGTATCGACACAACCTCGATAGGCTCTGGTACACAGGGAGGTGTACAGGTTTTCGTAGAGCCGGATGCAGGCGAGAGTATGATTACAAGTGCCATTGCCAATGCCAAAAAATCTGTATGGGTAGAGATATACCTGCTGAGCGACCGCAATGTCATTCGTGCATTGGAGGAGGCCGCCAACAGAGGTATTGATGTGCGTGTCATGCTTGAACCACATCCTTTTGGTGGTGGACCTTCACCAACGCGCACCTTGGACCAATTGCAAGCTGCAGGAATCAAAGCACAACCAACAAGTCCTAGCTTTGCACTGACTCACGAAAAAGGCATGATTCTTGATAGCCAAACTGCCTTCATCATGACCTCGAACTTTACACGCGCTGCCCTTGGCGGTAGCAGTGGCGGGGGTGGCGTCACCAATCGTGAGTATGATATCATCGACAGCAACCCGCAAGATGTTCAGGCGGTTATTGCTATCTTCAACGCAGATTGGAATCACACAGACGCCCAATTTAACGACTCCAACCTCGTCGTTAGCCCTGTCAACTCACGCAACGCTTTCACCTCACTCATTAATAGTGCTCATAGTACGCTACTGATTGAGGCAGAGGAGATGAACGATAGCGGCATCGAACAAGCCATCGCCAGTGCAGCACAGCGAGGTGTGCATGTGCAGGTGATTTTGCCCGCACCTAGTGGCTCCTCAGCAGATAGCAACAGTCAGGGTATAGGGGCCATCAAACAGGGTGGCGTGCAAGTAAGAGAGGATAGCCTCCTCTATATGCACGCCAAAATCATCGTAGTAGATGGTCAGCGTGCCTTTGTGGGTTCAGAAAATATCTCGACGCAATCACTGGACAAGAATCGCGAACTGGGCATTATCGTCTCAGACAGTAATGTGCTGACTACACTTGAGCAAACTTTCCAGCGCGATTGGTCGGATTCTCAAATTGTATAACGGCTATTTTTCCAAAAAGGATGCAGGGAACCTACCGTTCCCTGCATCCTTTTAGAAATTCCCTTGTGTCCACTCCTGATTAGCGAGATGTTGGTTGACCAGACTGATGTAAGAGATAGCGTTGTCGTCGTACCAGTTTCCACTGAACCACACTCCCATGCAGCCTAACATATCGCCTGCATGATACGTTGGATATCCATTAGCGGGGCTATATGCATACAGATAATCAGTCCAACCCTCATAGCAAACGCGCATCAGAGCTGCGGCGTAGTCAACACTAAAGGCAGTATCGTCACGACTCATAGGCCAGGCGCTCTGGTTGTAATGGTATTTAACCTGGAGGAGGCCATAACTCTGGTAACAGACTCCTCCATCGCCCTGAGCACCTCCTGGGGGGCAGAGGCTGTAGTCACCCGTTGGATCACCTAAATGGTTCTGATGCCAAGTGGACTCCTGGACAGCCTGGGCACGTAGAAGGTTTGTATCGATGCCCCATTTGCAAGAGGCCCACTGAATGATTTGGTCTGTGGTACCCATATAGTTACCGGTAATGCGTTGGCGGAAGGCATCTGCCTTCCCATCCAGACCGCTGCCTGGTATCCAGTGAGTTAATCCCGCAATCTGCTGAGGAGTAGGCATACTATGATTGCCTGTATCGTTATCGGGTCGTTGCTCCCCGGCAGGAGAAACTCGAGAGGCACAGTCAGCATCACCGGGCAAAGGGGCACCAGGTGGTAGTGTCGAAAATTGATCCTGCGGTGACATCCCTGACTGATTCTGTGCTGCCAGCGCAGACTGATTTTGCAGTGGCGTCCAAGACTGGCCCTGCGATGACGGTGAAGATTGGTCTTGCAGTGATGTCGAAGATCGGTTCTGTAGTGATGCTGAAGACTGACTCTGTGGTAACATCGAAAGCTGCTTTACCGATGATGATGAAATACCCATTTGTCTTTCTAGTTGAGCAAGCACTGGTACACCTGCGTCTGGGTTATTGCTACCAAGATCCGCTAAGGCATGCTGCATCAGCGGTGTAGTAATAGTGCCGAGTATGACCAAAAGAAAGATTGGGAGGACAAGGACCGCGCTCTTCTTACTGCGCGAAAACGTTAACAGATGAGATTGGCTTTTCATGACTCTCTCCGTACGTTCCAACGAACAACTGTACGTATCTGTATGTACTCTATAAGTCTAGTACGAAGAAAGCAGATAGAAGTATGCGGGGTTAGCCAAAATTACTATTTCACATAAGCAAGTGGGGGGGATCAAAGGGGCATTCTCCCCTTTGATCCCCACTTATTAACCGCCACTGTAGCCAATGATGTCGCTGCCGCCTTCCACTACGAAGGAGGAAAGTCCTGTCGTGTTGAAGTACTCGGGACGCTCGACTACAAAATTACCCCCGTTGTTGAGCGTCTGCACCGTCATCGACACCTCGTTGGCAGCTATGGCATTTTGCCCATTACCCGCTTTGCCCACTGTATGCATCAGATTGGTGATATCCACTGTCATCCGGCTTATAGAAGTTACCACATAACTCTGCACGACGGCTTCTCCCAAGCCATTAACCAACGTTACGTAGATCGTCTCCGTTGCGTTCGTCGGATTCTGAATGGTGAGCCATGTATTGTAACCTAGGTTAGTATAGCCCTCGGCAAAGCTATAGGAACTCTTCAAATTGACCATCGACAGGCCCATCACATCGGTGATAGAGTTAGTCTGCAACGTGCTATGTGGCAAGGTGTGATGGTACTGTAAGTACATCTCGCGCTGCACCACAATGTTGGCTCCTCTGGAGGTCACCTGTGCCGATACTTCGGGAGAGGAATCGGCAAAAGTATTGTTCCTGTTGACGTTCCAGATCAACTGGCTATGCGCCGCCACTGTGACAGGGAATGACCGACTGCTACCAGTCTTAGACTGCAGCGTAATAGTCACCTCTGCACTGGTTGGGTCCACATTCCCGATGGTCAAAGTTTCCAGGCTATTGGCAGCAGTATAGCCCTCGGCAAAAAGCCAGTCATTGCCCGGAGTAGCGCCAAGCACATCAGCCGCTCCCGAGACGCCGTTGACGTTGATCAGATAGGAGGGACGCTCCACCATGATGGGTTGGTCAGAAGTGATCAGCGCGGCAACATGAGCTGGCAGGCTGATGCTGTTTGGGAAGAAGGTGCCACGTGCCGGGCCTGACATTGTCAAAGTTTGGGTGCCTACGAGCTGTCCATGAGCATAATAGGTGGCTTTGACATGAGCAGTAGCGATACCGGGATTGAGAACTGTCAAGAAGGTATTGACGCCAGCACCAGTAGGCACATCGGCAAAAGCGGAGGTCGTGCTCAATTGAGTAGCTCCCAACGTATCGGTGCCGCTACTCAATCCATGATAGTTGATAAAGTACATAGGCCGCTCTACTGTGACCCCTGCGCACCCGCTGGCCTTAACAGTAGCCGACAGTGAGGCGGCGTTAGACGAGGAGTCAGCTATGCCCAAGTCGGCGTTGACCGACTCGGTGAGGCGCGTGGTTGGGCCTACTGTAGCGTTGATGGTCCTGGTGATGGAGGTGCTACTACCATCGCGTACGTATTGGTAGTTAATCGAGAGTGAGCAGTGTGTAGTGTTAGGATTAGCGATAGTCAGGTACTCGCGGAATCCCTTGCCCACACGGCCCTCGGCGAAGTTCCAGTTCATGTTAACTGGACCAGGAGGCGTGCTAGTTGAAGCCATGATCGTGCCCATAGGGAACTCATCCAGTTGGAAGCCATTCAACTCGCTTACCCAGATATTGTTGCTAGCATCTACCACAAGCCCGTCGTAAGGGTGTGCGCCTGCCGCTACGGCTACCACTGCATACGCCTGATCATTCGGATTGAGCACTCCAACGCGACTGCTTAGCGAATCGTCGAAGACCACATTGTCATTGCTATCTACAGCGATACCAGAGATATGGACACCAGAGCAGACGGGTTGAGTTGTTGCTCCAGGAGTCTGAGGGCAGATATTGAGAGAAACGTTGAACTCAATATCTTGCCCTGCCGTAGTATACTCACCGATGTTGCCTGAGAAACCCTCACTAAAGAAGATATTGCCCTTACTATCGGAGGTTATCAAGTGTGGGTGAGGATGGGTAGTAGCATGTTCTACTATAGTAACGCCTGTGCCATTCGCGCTGGGTGTGAAAACTCCGATCTTACCGGGACCAGACAAATTCGTAGTAGTGAGCATGTTCTCTGTGAACCAGATTTGTCCACTTGGCGCGACTGTAATGCCGTACGGACCGGAGTTCGCAGTTGGTATAGCAGTCTCTGCGAATGTATGCGTGGTAGTATTAAAGAAGCCAATCTTACTGGCATTGATTTCTGTAAACCAGAGATTATTATTCACCATCACTAAATCATAAGGAGCCGCTCCTGCCGTTGGAACGGGATATTTATTCCAGGTGACGGTCGCTGGCATGAGTTCACCAATCGAATTATCGCTTGGGTCCGTAAACCAGATATTGCCCGTGCTATCTACAAGCAGAAAAACAGGATCAACGCCTGTAGGCGCTGCGTAATTCTTGATAAGTTTATTGCCATTAACATTGTATTGGCCGATATAAGCGGGAGGTGGCGTACCGCAGGTTGGTACAGGGTTACACGCAGGCTCCGCCACCCAGATGTTTCCTTTTCCGTCTAAAGCCAAGCCATCTGGATTTGTCTTGGTAGATGCTTGAATGCCTGCCGCACGGGCCTGATGGTTGGATGTAGCCATAAGTGCCCACGCTAGCATAATACTGCCGAGAATAGCAAAAGTTGCTAATCCAATACGTACGGTCATCATCTTGTGTAGACGTGCTGATTTCTTTGTCGCCAAAAAATAACGCATAATCATAGGAAATCTTCAACTCCATTTGACACCACTTCCCTTTTCTTCTCGGGGAGGTATTGAATAGTAATGTTAGGTTCTTCTACTCATCTAGAACGTTGCAGAGTTAAAAATATCACTATGCACCATTTAGGGCTATTAGGGCCATAGGAGAGGATAATGCTCTATCTTCTCTTTTTTTGGTAGATGGAGCGCACAGCTTTTTCGCGAATTCTTCTGGCAGGTGCATAGTCCTGATGCATCTTCACCGCATGTTCCGCAATACTAGCGGCTTCCCTATAGCGCTCCAATCTATAGAGCGTGTCGGCCTTCAACGTCCAGAAGCGCACGTTGCCAACGGCTAGCTCCAAGATGCGGTCAAGTGCATTATTGGCAGCCTCGTACTTGCCTTGGCCACGCAGGCTACTCATGTAGTTTTCCCAGGCAAAGAGGTCGTCGGGAGTAAGTTGAATGAGTTGCTGAGCTACCTCCTCCAACTGCTCATAGGACTCAAGGGCGCGTAGGCCACGTACAAGCTGAATGAGGATGGGAAGCTGAGAGGGATCATTGTGTAGCGCCTGTCGTGCCGTCTCGACAACCTCGGACATGCGCCCCAACTTGGTGAAGATTTCGCTTTTCATCTGCAGTGCAAACAGAAACGAGGAGTCATGTTCTAAGCTTTTGTCAAATGCCGCCAAGCTCTCAAGCAGGTGACCGAAGTTAAGCAGTGCGACACCTCGGTTCGCCCAAGCACGCGCGTCGTTGGGAGCAAGTTCAATAGCACGCTGAGAACTGCGTAGAGCTTCAGGAAACTTCTTTTGTAGCAGTTGCAGCCCACTACGATTAATCCAGGCCAGAGGGAGATTGGTGTCAAGCAAAAGAGCCTGATCATTGGCAATAGTAGCCTCGGAGAAACGTTCCAGCTTCTGTAGCGCTCGGGCCTTGAAAGCCAGCCCTTGGGCAGAACTGGGATTGCGATTGAGCAACACATCGGCCATCTGCACCAGTCCCTCGTAGTGACCCTGTGAGTCAAGTGTCGTGGCAACACCCAGCAACGCCTCTTCGTCTTGCCCGTTACGTTCGAGCAAGGTCAGAAACGCTTCATTATCTAATTTCACTAACGCATTTCTCCTAATCTAAATGCTTACACTTCTGTAAAGAAGTGCTTAACCCTCACAGAGGCATACTATGTACTATTTGAATAAGAATACCATATCTGGCAAGTTGATGTGAATGAGCAAGGTGATAAAACCTTATAGGTTCTTTACAAATTCCCCCAATTTTTTTTAGAACATTGGGCTATAGTATGCATAAGTGCAAGTGGAGCGTGTATAAAATAAAATACGTGTGATAGACCATAGTTATGGAGGTGCTTACCGATGCTTCATCCAGATGCAAACAATGAAATAACTTCTCCCTATACACTTGATACACCTGGATCCTTTCCAGCTAGCCAGCCACCCACACCAAACAATAAGCGCGGTGGTGGAGGGCTACGTACAGGCGCTATTCTCCTGCTAGCACTTGTGCTCGCCTTTGTTTTTGGCACGGGTCTCTTTGCCGGTTGGCAATTCGGGCACACTAGTACTCTTTCTCAAGTTGCTGTAGCACCCCTGCAACCCGGAACGGCTTCTCAAGTAACCATTCCGGCTAGTACGGGAAACAATGCCGATGCAGTGCGTGAAGCTGTAATCGCTAAAGTGAGTCCGGCGGTGGTACAAGTCAATGTACGGTCGGGTCGTAGTGCTGGCATTGGCTCTGGTGTCATCATTGACAAACGAGGCTACATCGTCACCAATAATCACGTGGTTAGTGGGGCACAGAACATTCAGGTCGTACTTTCCAATGGTACTAGTCTGCCCGCGCAAGTGACTGGTACCGATGCCACTGACGACCTTGCCGTAATCAAGATCAATCCACCTGCCAACATGGCAGTTATCACTATAGGCGACTCTTCACAGTTGAAGGTCGGTCAGGCTGTGTTGGCTGTTGGCAACCCACTAGGTATTACTCAGACGGTTACAGATGGCATTATCAGTGCATTAAATCGTACAGTGGATGAAGGACAGGGTGGTGCGGTTCTGCCGGGCGCTATTCAGACCAGTGCGCCCATCAATCCCGGCAATAGCGGCGGTGCGCTAGTCGATATGCAGGGCAACTTAATCGGTATTCCAACGTTGACAGCGATTGACCCCGAGTTTAACACCCCCGCCAACGGTGTCGGTTTCGCCATCCCTTCCAATCGTGTCAAGCTCATCGCGCCGCAGATCATCGTCACTGGCACTGTTGCACACACAGGGCGTGCTGCCCTGGGTGTGAGCGTCACAGACGTGAACCAGAACATAGTTGCAATGGACAATCTCTCTGTGGATCATGGCGCACTCATCGCACAACTGTTACCTAACGGTGCGGCGGCTCGCGCTGGCCTTCAGGTTGGAGATGTCATTGTGCAGGTCGGTAATCAAGCCGTCAACGATGCAAGTTCGCTAGGTGATGCATTAGCGAACAAAAATCCAGGAGATTCTGTAACGGTCAAAGTAGTGCGTGGCAATCAGCAACTCACAGTGAACGTCACATTAGGTGAACTGCAAGCTGGACAGTAGAAGAGAAGAGAACAAGTATATGCGGTGTTACCGTGCGTACTTGTTCTCTTCTCTCTCTTTTTTTAGTGAGCGGCGGCTGGCGAAGACTACTCCAATAAAAAACACAACCCAGCCCACGGCCATGATAAGCCAGAACGCGATATCGAAGTTGAAGAAGCGTGCAAGACTGCCAGCAGCAGCGTTGAGCAAATCGCCACCCAGGATGAGCATGTTAGCCCACAGGATATTTTTCGTGCTCAGACCCCCTATACTAGCCTGACGACGTAACAACTGCCAGCCCGAATAAATTGCCACTCCGACCACCGCTACGACTCCCAACGTATTCAGTGTGATAATCGCTACCAGCCAGGGGCCTGGTAGCAGTACCCCTGTGCCCGTTGTACCTACAACGTGACTGAGTGCCCGTACATTGATGCTGGCCAGAAAGATCAGCATGGCCGCCGCCGCGCTCAATAGGTACAACGACGTAAGGCAGATATAGGTGAGCCGTGCTTTACTGATAAGGGCTATACTGCCCAAGCCCAACCAGGCTGGCACCAGTGCAGCTCCGAGGATGTAGTATAGACGAAACAAAAATGTTCCCAGGCTAGTAGTCGGTTGGACCACAATCATGAAAACGTACGCCAGAGTAGCGCCTAAGGCCATCAGCAAGCCTATGCTCCAGTAGAGCTGGTAAGGATGGCGACGCTGCCGATATTGACGTAGTACCATTCCCGCAAATAGAGCAGTCACAATTACGTTGACAGTAGGGAACAGCAGTAGGACAGCAGTGTGCATAAAAGGGAAAGGGCCTCTCTTCGATAAAATTAACCCGTGTCGCTATAGAATATACACAAAACAGAACTTTGATGCAATCATGTACATTACGCAATAAATATGTTATCCTTTTGATATAATAAGACGCTCGTTATCTGTTTGGAAAGATGACAAGGAAGGCTCATGCACCGATTAGAGACCGACGCGTCTGAGCATCGACGCGGCCTAACACAGGCACGCCTCGCTAGGCGCTGGTCCCAACAAGAGGTTGCCGACAAATTGGGCACGACTCATGTCAATGTGAGCCGCTGGGAACGAGGGCTTACTCGACCAGGCCCCTACTTCCGTAATAGGCTGTGTAATCTATTCGGCATGACGGAGGAGGAGTTGGAACTGGGTCCAGCAGGGATGCAGCGGCCAGCAGAAGCAAAGCACTCTTCCCCCATGCCTGCAGCAGCAGAACTCCATGTTCCAGATAACGTCGTAGCACCTGAAGGGCAAGATGAGATCGGGCACCCTAAAATCGAAGAGGGTAGTATTGGGCACGATAAAATTGGGCAAGATGAAATCGGGCACGATAAAATCGGGCCCCTACTAGACCCTGCTATCCCGCTGCAGCCAGTAATGCGTCTGGTAGGACGCGAACAAGAACTAGCCCAACTCAAGCAGCGTCTACGTAGGGGTGGAAACGTTGCGCTTACGGCGCTCAACGGTATCCCTGGTGTAGGTAAAACGGCGCTGGCGGTGGCATTGGCCCATGACGCAGAGGTGCGCCAGTATTTTACTGATGGGGTGCTGTGGGCTGCGCTGGGACCCAACCCGAATGCACACAGCGTGTTGAGCCGCTGGGCCGTGCTACTGGGTATCTCCGCCAGTGAGCTTGCAGGGTTGAACGACGAGCAAGCATTGGCCCAGGCGTTGCACATGCGCATTGCAGAGCGCGTCTTCCTGCTGATAATTGACGACGCCTGGCAGGTGGGGCATGCTCTAACCTTCAAACTGGGTGGTCCCAATTGCGCACATCTGGTCACCACACGTTTCCCGGCCATCGCTGCGCAGTTTGCTAGCAAGCAAGCGACGGCTCTGCAAGAACTAGGTGAAGAGGAGAGTATCACGCTGCTACGCCTGCTCGCTCCCAGCGTAGTGGAGAGCGAGTATCAGCGCGTGCGCGATCTGATTCGCGCCGTAGGTGGTTTGCCGTTGGCGCTCACCCTACTAGGCAACTACCTGCGCATTCAAGCCTACACGGGCCAACCTCGCCGCATCACCGCCGCTCTGCAGCGCTTGAGCGACGCCGAACAACGCTTGCACATCACCGAGCCACGTGGACCCGTCGAGAGCCACCCCAGCCTCGAAGGCGACATACCTGTCTCCTTGCAGTCGGTCCTAGCCGTAAGCGACCAGCAACTCGCCCAGCCCGAACGCATAGCCCTCTACGCCCTCTCCGTCTTCCCGCCCAAACCTAACAGCTTTTCCGAAGAATCCGCCCTTGCCGTCGCCAACTGCAACCTTGCCACCCTCGACGCCATCGCAGACACCGGACTCTTAGAGAGCAGCAGCCCTGGCCGCTATACCTTGCACCAAGTCGTCGCCGACTACGCGAGCCTGCGTTTACAATCTGTAGGAGAAGAAGCCCTTGCCCACCAACGTCTCATCACCTACATCACCACCTACGTCGAAGCGCACAAGAAAGACTACGAACTGCTCGACCTTGAGCAAACCACCATCCTCGCCGCCCTCGAACGCGCCCACACCCATCGCAAACGCGCCGAATTCATCCGTACAACCACTGCCCTCGCCCCCTTCTTCCTCGCACGAGCCATGTACGACGAAGCGGAGCAATATTTGCAGCGTGCGCATGAGGCGGCGGTGGCGCTGAGCGATAACTATGGGATTACTAACACCCTGTATTACCTCGGTGAGATCGCGCATAAGCGGGGAAACCTTGCTCAGGCAGATACATACTCCCATGAAGGACTAGCACTCGCACGCCGGATCAACGATAGAGAACGTATCAGCGCTCTCCTGACGCTATTAGGGGGAGTAACCTGGAAGCGTGGAGATGCTGCGCGAGCAGAAGCATATCTACAAGAAGGACTTATACTTGCACGTCAAATTGGAGATCCGGAACGAATCTGTAGTTTGCTCAAAATTCTCGGTTTGGTAGTTGCTGGTCAGGGAGACTATCCAAAGGCAGAAGGATACCTGCAAGAGGGGTTGAGCATTGCACGCGAACTTGGAGACCGAGAGCAAATTTGTAGCTTGCTGGTGAATTTAGGTGCGATAGCAAGCGGACAAGGCGACTATGTCCAGGCAGAGAAATACAATCGTGAGGCATTGGCGCTTGCGCGACAACTCGGGCATCGTGAATGGATGAGCGCACTGCTCAGCAACTTAGGAGATCTAACACGCGAGTTAGGTAACTACATTCAGGCAGAAAGCTACTTTCAAGAGGGGCTGGAACTAGCGCGCCAGATTAAACATCCTGAGTATACTAGTATCTCGCTCATTAACCTGGGCTTGACTGCACGCAAACAAGGGAACTACACCCAGGCAGAGGCATACTTTCAGGAATGCGTAATGCTAGCTCGCCAGATAGGCAGACCTTGGATTACCTCTATCGCCTTATATGAGTATGGAAACCTGTATCTTGATCTACACCAACTTGATGTAGCCGCAGGGTACTTTCGTGAGATGCTCGCTGTCATTCCAACAGGGAATCAGGACTTGTTTGCATTGGCGCAATATGGACAGGCGCGTATTCTTGCCGCTCAAGGTGATATCAACGAGGCCAGGAGACGCGGAGAAGCCAGTATTAGGATACTAGAGACGGTGAGAGACCGTCATGTACAAGAGGTAAGGGACTGGTTGAATGCTCTCACAGTGTGAGCAGAACAAAAGGTTTGCGTGGGAGCAGAACTGTCTTCCGTTCCCACGCAATTTTCTGGTATAAGTAGTTTCGCTTAGAAGACGCCAATGGCCCAGTTAGGCGAGACCTGATGAGGTGCAACCTGCTGTACCGGAGTGGTTGTATGTGAAGGTGCAGCGGCATGGCTGCTCAGGCCGTTTGAGACTAGCAGAGTGACTGCAATCAGTGTAAGCGCGATTAGTGCGATAAACCACCGTGTTATGTGACGAAGCATTATAGTTTCCTTTCCTTTGGTGGCGTGATTTATCGGCCACGATGGGCGCGATAAACCATGCCCGTACGTGTTCAGGACGCAGGGGTA
>JAFATZ010000371.1 GCA_019243675.1 Ktedonobacteraceae bacterium
CAAGCAAGCAGAACGGAGAGGCTAGAAGCTCCTCCCAGTGTAGGGGACCCTGCTCCTAGCTCTCCAAGAAAGTCCTAGTGCAATGTGCCCTTCGAGCATGTCCCCACGTTCGTTATAGATGGTAGCACACCGTCAGGAAGCAGATAGAGCAAGAGGAACATGAGCAGCACCATCGGCAAGCGCATTCTGGTCATTGAGCCATCACGCACCATCCGAGCCATCTTCACGCTCACTGTGCAGCCCAGTGGGCACCACGTGGTGCTCTTCCAGGACTATGAAGCTGCGTTGGCTGCGTTGCCACGTTTTCGAGAGCCGCCGCCTGACATCGCCTTTGTGGCAGTGCATGCCGATCGGCCTGAGAGTGCGCAGGTGCTCATGCACCTGAGCGTCTTGTGCCCACAGACTAGGCTCGTCATGATGGTGACCCAGCAGGAGAGCGCGGCGTTTGCGGTACAACGTCTGGCAAGTGCCACGCTGGCTGTGCCGCTGGTGAAGCCGTTTCGTATACGCGAGGTGCTGGCTTTGGTTGCTGATGTGTCGTCAGGGGATCTCTGATTGCTTGTTGTCATTGGCGAACACATGCTATACTTCAGTATCCCGGTAGACAACCGAGGAAACAAGTATTATAGGAGTATCCATCTATGGGTTCGCGGAAACGTGGAAGGGAAGTATGTACTAACTTTGCTCACTACTACTCTTCCGAGAGCTTGCCGTTAGAACAACTGATGTACTGGATTGCCTTTAGCCGTGTGCTTGGTATTGGGCCAGTGCGCTTTCAGTTATTGCTCGACTTTTTTCAAGAGGATGTTGCAGCGGCATGGTGTGCCGATAGCAAGGCACTAGCCGAGGCTGGCCTGGATCGGGGAACCATCGAAAAATTTCTCGTACAGCGCGATGCCATTATTCCCCAACAGGAACTAGAGAGACTGGAGCGGCTGCGCATTCATGTCATGACGTGGAAGGATGCGAGCTATCCGTCTCTGCTGCGTAAAATCGAGTATGCGCCGCCCGTATTGTACGTATGCGGGTCCCTCAACGAAGACGATAACCGCTTCTCTCTGGCTATTGTGGGCACACGCAAAATGAGCAGCTATGGTCGCCAAGTCACCGAGCGTTTCGCTCATGATCTGGCGAAGGGACGAGTCACTGTCGTGAGTGGTCTGGCGCTTGGCGTTGACACGACAGCGCATGTCGCCGCTCTCGACGCAGGAGGCCGCACCATAGCAGTCATTGCCAGTGGGCTGGACTATATCTACCCACCGAAGAACTTCAAGCTGGCGCAGCGTATCATTGAGTCGGGGCAGGGTGCGTTGATTACCCCCTTTCCTCTAGGGGTTAAGCCCGAGGCCGGAAACTTTCCCGCACGCAACCATATCATCTCTGGGCTTTCGTTAGGCGTACTGGTTACCGAGGCACCGCCAAAAAGTGGATCACTGATTACAGCCAACTCGGCGCTCAACCAGGGGCGTGAGGTCTTCGCTGTTCCTAGTGGTATCTTCTCTATTGGCGGGGTCGGCGTGAATAAGCTCATACAGGACGGAGCACATCCGGTCATGAACGTGAATGATATTCTTGATCAGCTCAATCTGTTCATGGTACCGCAACAGGCGGAGGCGCTAGCTATGCTGCCCGAGAACGCTGAGGAGCAGACGTTGCTCGATCTGCTCAGTCACGAGGGCCGCCACGTTGACGATCTTATCCGTGAGTCGCAGCTTTCCGCTACCAGCGTCAGCGCGACATTGGTGATGATGGAACTGAAGGGCATGATTAAGCACGTCGGGGGAATGCAGTATGTGCTCGCGAGGTGAGGTATGATCTATCTTGACCATCTTCTTACCGCTACTGGCGGGGTCTTGCGCTATGTGGGCAAGCATGAATACTTTGACGCGTTCAGCCACGATACACGCCAACTTGTGGCAGGTGAGTTGTTTGTGGCAGTACGTGGTGAGCGGAGCGATGGGCACGATTATCTGATGGACGCCGTACGCCAGGGGGCTGCAGGGCTACTGGTTGAGGCACGAGTTTTCAATGCACTCGCCGAGCAGACGCAAGGAGCGTTGGAGTACGCGGGTGTGGCGACAGTAGTAGTGGAGGATACACGTACTGCCTTGCAGCAGTATGCGCACTTCATCATCGCCCACTGGCATCCTCTAGTGATCGCAGTGACGGGTAGTGTGGGCAAAACGAGCACGAAAGAAGCCATCGCCACTGTACTGTCTCATAAGTATCCGACGTTCAGAAGTTGGCAGAATTACAATGACCTACTAGGCTTGCCGCTCTCGCTGGGGCGGCTGGAGGAAAGACACAGGTACGCTGTGCTGGAACTGGGCTGTGACCATCCTGGTGAAATCGCCGACCTCTGCCGTATTGTGCAGCCTCAGATCGGCGTGCTCACCAATATTAGCGCAACGCAACTACAATACTTCGGTAGCGTTGAGCGTCTAGCGCGTGAGCTAGCAGCGCTCTTGAGCAGTCTGCCAGCACAAGGAGTAGCGTTGCTGAATGCAGAAGATGCATTATCACGTACACTTCTCTTAAACCCCTTTGAGCTATGCTTGTGTACATATGCCGCATCATCTGTGACAGACGTACGTGTATCGTGGGAAGGTGTGCAGTGTCTATTCAAGGCACTGCCACTCTCCTGTCGCCTACTCGGCAGACATCACATCGACACCATGCTTGCCACATTCCATATTGCCTCTCTGTGTGGCATGCAAGCGGAGGAGATACAACGGAGTTTTGCAGATATACAACCGCTATCTGGAAGGCTAAACCCGTTGCTGGGAGTGCATGGCTCGATGCTGCTTGATGATACGCACAATGCCGCGCCTGCCTCGATGCTGGCTGGACTACGGACATTGAGAGAGCTGCCTGCTGGACAACGTATCGCGGTAGTAGCAGATATGCTCAATCTAGGCGACTATGACGAGGAGGCCCATCGTAGCGTAGGACGTGAAGCTGCATGCTGTGTTGACTACTTGGTGACGCGAGGCGAGCGTGCCGCCATGATTGCGGAGAGTGCGTGCCAGGCAGGACTTGCCCCAGAGCGTGTCATTGTGACTTCAACGCATGAAGACGCTGCACAAGCA
>JAFATZ010000430.1 GCA_019243675.1 Ktedonobacteraceae bacterium
ACCACCCGCCCTCGCGCCAAGTTGTGCTGAGGCTGGTGTTTTGGGCGTCTTACCGGGCGTTATTGGCTTGCTACAGGCAACCGAAACACTCAAACTACTGCTGGGCCTTGGCGAACCGCTCGTAGGTCGCATGCTCACCTATGATGCGCTGGCTGGTGAGTTCAACGAGCTTCGTCTCTACCGTGACCCCAACTGCCCTGCTTGTGGTGAAGAAGGTCATCCCGAGAATCTGCCGACCTACGCCGACGTGTGTGCTATTCCTGCCTAATCGGCGTATCGTCAGGGCACCCCTTGCGGTTGCCCTGACGATACGCATATAACCGTAAGGGTGGGAACGCTGCCCTGTCTTGTTCGACGCCTGCAGCGGCGAACTATCTCTCATTCTAAGGAGAATGTTATGGCAACTGTTCGTTTGGCTCCTGTCCTACGAACCTTTGTAGCTGGTGCAAAAACTGTTACTGCTGAAGGCAACACGCTTGCAGAGGTTCTCTCCGAGCTGTACCGACGCTATCCCGCCTTGAAGGAACACCTTCAGCCGGAGCACGAGTTGAGCCGCTTTGTCAATGTCTATGTCAACGATCAGGATGTACGCTATCTGCAAAAGTTGGAGACCCCTATCGGTCCCAATGATACTATCAACCTCTTGCCTGCTATGGCAGGTGGCCACCAGCACAACTAGGAGGGAGAGCTTCTATGCGCTACGGTAGCATACTGGAAACAATTGGCAATACTCCACTAGTGGAATTGAAGAGTTTTAGCCCACATCCAGGCGTGCAGATTTTTGCCAAGCTAGAAGGTGCCAATCCCTCTGGCAGCGTCAAAGACCGTATCGCTATAAGGATGGTTGAGCAGGCTGAAGCCGAAGGACTACTCACCCCTGGCTCTATTCTCTTGGAGCCAACCAGTGGCAATACAGGCATTGCCCTGGCCATGATCTCGCGTGTCAAGGGATACAAATTCGTTGCGGTCATGCCAGATAATGTGACGAAAGAGCGCCTGCAACTGCTCGAACTGTATGGGGCAAAGATCATCTTCTCCGACGGTTCGCTGGGCAGTAATGGAGCCGTGAAACTGGCGAAAAAGCTGGTTCAGGAGGATGATCGCTATGTCATGTTGTACCAATATGGCAATAATGCTAATCCTCTTGCCCACTATAACGGTACCGCGCCGGAGATTATCAGAGACCTACCCAACCTAGATGTGTTCGTAGCTGGTCTCGGTACGGGCGGCACACTCACAGGCACTGCCCGCCGTCTCAAGGAATACAATTCCGCCATCAAGGTCTTTGCCGCTGAGCCAATGCAGGGTGAAGGTGTGCAGGGCTTGCGTAGCCTCGACGATGGTTTTGTTCCGCCCATCTTCGACTCATCACTCCTCGATGGCAAGATATTGGTATCGAGTCGCAGTGCTATCGGGCGCACACGCCAACTCAAGGACCAGGAAGCCATCTTCACTGGCCCCTCTGGTGGTGCAGCCCTTCACGTAGCCCTACGCGTCGCCAACAGCATGGACCACGGCAAGGTCGTCATCATTCTAGCCGATGGCGGTTGGAAGTACCTGAGCGAGGATCTCTGGACTAGTGAACTCGATGAGCTGGAAGACACCTTAGAGGCAAAAGTATTATGGTAATTCGCATTCCTGAAACAATCTATGCCGCAATGGTAGCCCACGTCAGCGCGGGCTACCCTAACGAAGCTTGTGGTGCGTTGGGCAGCAAAGATGATCTCGTCGTGAAGCACTATCCCACCGCCAACGCCGCCCAACATCCCGACGACTTCTCCGAGATCGCTCCGCAAGACCTATTGCGCATCTCCTACGACATCGACGAGTACGACGGTGAAACCATCTACTATCACTCGCACCCCCACTCCGAAGCCTACCCCTCCCCCCGCGACATTGAGTGGGCCAAACGCAGCGGCTACCTCTACCTGATCTTCTCTCACCAGCACTCCCCTGAACCACCCTATGCTCGGGTATTTGCCATAGATAGCAGCGGAAACGTGACCGAAGGTTCCATAGAACGAGTGTAAATGCTACACCTTCTCCCCCTCGGTCAAATGCTCCGCCTCAACTTCCCTTGCATCCAGTGGCAAGACCTGACAGGCACTGGGTGGGAAAGACAGTAGAACTTTCTGGGCAACA
>JAFATZ010000439.1 GCA_019243675.1 Ktedonobacteraceae bacterium
CGTTGGTGGGGACATTCGCCCCCACCAACGCCTCTTCTCTCAAAACATGAGGGACGGGAGGTTCGGCAAGTAGCAGCAGAATGGGAAAGCCCTAGGAATCTAGCAGGGCCTTCCCATTCTAGCAGAAAAGGGCAATCAGTGGTTGCCCAGCCCCACCAACACACTTCTCTCAAAATGTCGGGGGGGCGGGGTTGTGGCAAGTGGTAGCAGAATGGGAAGGCCCTAGGAATCTAGTCGAGCTAGTGGACAACATGCTTTCAGCCCGATAGTATAATACTAGTATGGAAGAAAAAAGCCAAATTCAACGTTTTTTATTTTAAAATAAAAAAGAAAGTGAGAGCGGTTGCGAGGTGATAGTGATGAATTCAACTGCTTTTTTCTGTGGTTATATGCTCAGCTAAACTCTCTCACTATATAATTCCATTAGAAAGCCGATGTTTATGGACAACTGGAAGTTGGGACAAAAGTTCCTGGAATCTCTGCGTACTCCTTTGGGTATCACTGCTAGTAGCTCCGCAGGCGGATTTCATGCCATTTTCGGACGCGATTCACTCTGGTCCGTCATCTTCATGCTCGAAGCAGCGCAACTGCGTCCAGCAGACCAGCAGTACCGCACCTGGGTGCATGAAGTAGCAACTACCATTTTACGAGGGATGGCCTACCTGCAAGGAAAGGTGGAGAATGACTACAATGAGGAACAGCCAGGAAAAATTATACACGAGTACTGGGGAGATCATCCTTCAGAACATCTGCTTCGTGCGGCTTGGCCAATGGCCGATGGGCGCTATTATGGCACAGTAGATGCAACTTTCCTGTATCTCGTCTGCATACGTCAGTTCCACGAGCTGTTCCACGATCAGGCTTTGCTGGATGAACTTTGGCCGAGCATCCAAGCTGCACTTGGCTGGGCACTCCACTACTCGGATCTGGATAATGATGGGCTTGTCGAGTACAAGAGACGCAATCCTCAGCAGCTCGGCTTGAGTAATCAGGTGTGGAAGGACAGCGGAGATTCGGTACTCCTTCCTGGCGACCTGCCAGTCGAAACCCCTATCGCGTGGGTGGAGATCCAAGGTTATGCTCTAGCTGCCTACTCAAGCATGATCACGTTCTACCAAGGACGGGGGGAGTTGACACCCGACATCACTGCTCAATTGACCGAGCGCATGAATGCACTCTATAGCGGCTTGCAGCGCTTCTGGATGGAGGACGAAGGGTGTTTCACCATTGCATTAGACAAAAACAAAGAGATGGTCAAGGCAGTTTCCTCTAACACGGGACACCTTCTCTGGAGCAAAGCCATTGGCGGGGAGCAAGCGCGTAAGGTTGCAGCACGGCTCACACACCCCGATATGTTGACAGATTGGGGTCTGCGTACCCTCTCTCAGAATGCTTACTACTACAACCCCTTGATGTATCATCGCGGCACCATTTGGCCCTTCGATAATGCAATCGCGGCCATCGGCCTGCGCCAGTATGGCTACCATGCCCAGGCACAGCGTATTGCCACTGCGGTCATGCGTGCGGTCGACACCTTTACACTACCTGTGGAACTCTACTGTGTCATCCCTGCTAGGTGGATTCGCGATCCCCATATTGATCGTGAGTGGTTACTTGCCGATTACCCACAATCATGCTCAGTACAAGCTTGGACAGCGGCAGCAATGCTGTATTTTACAGCACTGCTAGGGGAGTAGGTGTTTTTATGAAATTCCTCGTTTTTGCAATGGGGCCAGGGGAATCGAGTCATGGGTATGCCATTGCGCAGTATCTCAAGGGAGAAAATCACGAAGTTGTTTTTGCCTTACAGGATCACAGTTTTCTCCCTTTTTACTCTCACTCACCTCCTTTCAATCTCGTTGTCACGTCAACACCCGTGGCACTACAGGACTGCGTCGCCTCACTAAGGCCAAATGCAGTCCTCTTATGCAATTCAAAAACATTCAATACTACTGAGTTCGCTGAAATTCGCCCTTGGAAAACGATTCCAACGTTTGGTGTTGACTCCAACTGGCTATTTGAATCAACAGGTCCATTTCGCTGTATTCAGTGGCTTGATAAATATTTTGTTGTTTTTCCTGCGTCTATCTTCGATCTGGGATTGAAGAAAAATGCAGGACATTTTACCATCCCAGCGGATCTGTTACCACGCGTGGAGCCTGTTGGGTTTGTCCCTTCTTATACCAAGCCGCATGAACAAGTGAGGATGCGCATAAGACAAAATCTGGGTGTTCAAGCACATGAAAAGCTCGTTTTCTGTTATATAAGCGGTCGCGGAGCAGCAGTGAGGAGTTACGTGCTGTACAATTTGCTCCCTGCCGTGAAAAAATTGAGAAGCAAGGGCCGCGCCATCAAAGTGTTCGTTGTAGGCAATCTTGATCTTGTAGAGAAATTGTCCTCCTACAACAATGATTGGCTGCTACTTCAGAGAAGTATAATTGAGGATTTTTATGGTCATTTGGCAAGCGCCGATCTCGTCTTTCAGCATTACGGCCTTGGAACATTAGCGCAAGCTATTTCCGCACAAGTTCCTATCATCGCGAACGTAGCTCTTAATCCCACTAATCCCTATCCCAGGATGGAACTCAAAGAAGTCACACCTTTTTACAAAGCAGATATGTGTCAGGTGCTCTACAAATACTCTCTGCCACAAGATATCCAGGATACCGTTGAAGCCTTACTTTACGACGAACAACGGATACATCAGATGCAAGAGGCGCAAAAGAAATACTACTCTACGGGAGAGCAAAAAATATACGAATTAATGATGAAGTATTTACAAGCAATTTGAGCATTACAAACACTTTTCCTCCTACATAAAAACACAGGGCTTTCCCATTCTCGCAGAAAAGGGCATCAGCGGTTGCCCAGCCCCACCCACAAAATGAGAGAAGTGGCTTGGTGCGGGCGTTCGCGCGCACCAAGCCACTTCTCTTAAAACGTCGGGGGGTTTTGGCCAGTATCAGCAGAATGGGAAAGCCCTGATAAAAACATAAGAGAGCTAGACGATGAAAGTCTAGTGTGATAGTATTTGAATAGCAGTTGGCGCTACAGGTGCGTCACTATTCAGCTTTTTCGCGTCCAGCAGACTCATTAATTCCAGTTCGTAGGAGAACTTTTATGCTCACGGGTGTAAACTACTGGCCAAGACGCCAATACGTCAATATGTGGAAGCAGTTCAAGCTCCCAGAAGTCAGGGAAGATCTTGAGCTTATTAAAGAGTTTAAGATGGAGGTCGTACGCTTCTTCTTGCTCTGGGAAGATTTCCAGCCCACACCTGATAAGGTTGACACGCAACAACTTGAACATCTTGATCAGTTGCTCTCTCTGTTTGAAGAGCTTGAGATGAAGGCCATTGTGACGGTCTTCAACGGTCTCATGGGCTATGCTAGATATCTTCCTTCCTGGGTAATGTCCTCCAAACTACAAACAACAGAAGACTATCACCATCCAGTCAACTTTGTGAACGGGCGTATCTCCCCTTCTATCCCAAAAAAATTCTATACTGAGCTGAGAGAGGGCCAGCAGCTTCTGCTCACAGCAGTAGGACAGGTGACGAGGAAACACTCCTCAGTTTGGATGTTGGACCTTGCTAATGAACCAAATTTCATTCAGGTTCCCACCGAACAAGAAGCATCAGAATGGATTAAGGCCATGAAGATGTGCTTTAAGGCTGTTGATCCTGACCATCCTGTTACACTAGGCGCTCCTTTTGCAGAAAAGAATGGCTGGCCGTTTGAATCTCTGAGAGAGCTAGATATTCAGTCCATTCACAAATCCTACGACTTTCAACAAGATGGCACCCTAAGTGAAGCCAGTACCTGGATGGAAGTTGAGATGTGTCGCTCAACGCACAAACCCTTTCTGATTGAAGAATGGGGGTTGCCTACGCGTGGCGAGCAAACCAAGAAAATCCATGCGTTAGTAGGTGATACCTGGGCAGCATCTGAGGAGCTTCAAGCACGTATGCTGGAAGATGTTCTGCATAAAGCAGAGAAAAGAGATCCTTTAGCTCTTCTGGTATGGGACGGTTTCGACTTTGATCCCGTCCTCACCCCAAATCCCACATTTGAGCGTGCTCCTCAGGAGGCTTGGTTCGGGTTGTTTCGCGCTGATGGTAGTCCGAAGCCAGCCGCATTGGTGATGCGGGAGTATTAGAAACTATTCATCTTTATTTGTAAGCAGAGATCACTTGAGCATAGACTTCGAGGTAACGTTGTGCCATGATCTGGGGGTTAAAGTGCCGTTCAACGTGTTCTCGACATGCCTGGGGAGATATCCGCTCAATTTGCTTGGTGGCTGCCAGCATTTCCTCCACATTGTTCACGAGAAACCCGACCTGCTCATGGACAATGATTTCGGGGGCTGCACCCTTGTTGAAGGCGATCACCGGTGTGCCGCATGCAAGTGCTTCTATCATGGTTAAACCGAAAGGCTCCTCCCAGAGAAGCGGAACCAAGAGAGCCTTGGCGTGCTGGTAGAGTGCGATCTTGTGGGAGAGACTCACTTCTCCTACATACTCGATCAGATGCCCGTCAACCTTGGGAGCAATCTCCTGGCTATAATAGCTCTCCACCATGTTCTGCGTTGAACTGTTATCCTCAATTTTCTGAACAAGCCCAACGATTTTCAAGTGTTGTCCCAGTGTTTTAGCAGCCTGGATAGCTAGATGTGCCCCTTTCCAAGGGAGGAGCGCACCGACGAACAAGAGATAATCATCCTTGTCGGTTTCAAAAGTGAACTCTGAGGTGTCGACAGCATTGTAGACAGTGTCTATCCAATTGAGTTGTGGGAGCAACTCCCGATGTCGCTTACTGAGCGAGATATAGCGGTGAGTGCTGGCAAAATTGGCATGGAAAGCAGTAGCGACTGGGTCATATGCACCATGGTATGTAGTGACGCTCGGCGTTTGCACTAGGCTTAACAGTGCAGGCCCCACGTGATAGGTATGATTGTGGATGATGTCAAAGTGGGACTGTCGTAGATACGCGTAGGCCTTGACCACATGAATCATCTCGTCAGTAATTCGATAGCCTGGGGTAGGTGCGTCAAACCAGGACCAGAGTTTTGCCTGAGTGACCGAATCACCAGTTGCGCAAAGGGTTACATCGCAGCCTAGTGCGATGAGT
>JAFATZ010000460.1 GCA_019243675.1 Ktedonobacteraceae bacterium
GGGTGATTGATACGCCTGGGTGGGAGGTGGATATTGATCCGGTGAGTACGATATAGGAAACAAAAAGCTTACGTTGCTCTGGCGACAAGAAATGAATAAAATGTGCTAGTCCTACCCATTTGCAAGATGATATTCTAATATGTGGTAAGTGTCACAAGAATACAGCAGAGAGAGGCACTGCAGCATGGGCACAGTAATTGTTCTTGGCAGCATCATCACCGACCTCGTCGCACGAGCCCCACGTTTGCCGTTGCCGGGCGAGTCATTAATCGGTGACGAGTTCGCTCTATTTCTTGGTGGTAAGGGTATCAACCAAGCCATAGCAGCGGCTCGTCTGGGAGCAAGCGTGACACTGATTGGGCGGGTCGGAACCGACGCGTTTGGCGACGCCTTCTTTCCCGTACTCAAACAAGAGGGCATTAATAGCGCGTATGTCACACGCGACCCCACCATCGCCACTGGCGTCTCCACCCTCATAATCGCCGCCGATAGTGGTCAGAACATGATTGTTGTCAACCAGGGTGCCAACTTGGCCATCGCTAGCGAGTCGGTGGAGGAAGCATTGCATGCAGCGCAGGCAGAACACGTGCAGAAACAAGGTACAGAAAAGAGAGCAATTTTCCTTGCACAGTGCGAAACCAGTTCTGCCTCATATATCAGCGGTATGCAACGCGCTCACACTATGGGCATGCTTACCATCCTCAATGCTGCTCCCATTCCACGCGAACAGCTCGACACTGCCCTGTTCTCCCTTATTGATATCCTGGTGGTCAACGAGGTCGAAGCGGCAGCACTAGCCCAGGCAAGCGTCACCTCGCCAAAGGAGGCGCAAGTAGCGGCTGAGCAACTCCTGACAAGGGGACCGCGCCATGTCATCATTACGCTCGGCTCTCAGGGTTGTGTATGGAGCACGTGCCAGGAGAAGCAGGTAGTTCATCAATCTCTGCCAGCCTTCACTATCAAAGCGCTAGATGCCACCGCTGCGGGCGATGCCTTCTGCGGCGCACTGGCAGCATGCCTATCTGAAAATATGCCCATGCTGGAGGCTCTGCGCTGTGCAAGCGCTGCTGGCGCTCTCACTGCCACGCGAAAGGGCGCAATTGCAGCGTTACCAACTGCTACGGAAGTCGAACATCTCCTCTCTACCGCAGAGCAGTAATAGAAAAAGAGCCTGGACCGATAGTCCAGGCTCTTCTCTTTATACATAGGATCAGGATTTGATATCACATAGTATACGCTGTTAGAACTCTTGGCTCAGGTATAGACTGGCCAGACTGCCTACTCGCATCAATCCATAATTCAATCACCTCTTGCCCATTCTTAACAGCCTCTTCATAGGTATCACCGTGGGTCATCAGTCCTGGAAGCTCAGGTACTGTGACCAAATATGCGTTATCTGGAACGCTCCATTGAATGATCATAGAGTAGTGTTCGTACTTTTTGATTGGTTCAGTCACTTTTGCACCTCTTTCAAGAGTGTGAGCATTTCCTGTACTTTTTTCTCTTGGTATGGTTTGGCATCGTCGCCGTCTGTACCGGAAAGTGCAATCTTGTCAGATAGTAGTGGATGCTCCCAAATAGTGTGACTTCCCTTGCCTGATCGGGAGAAGAAGCCAGCCTTGCGTAGCATTGTCTTCAGTTCTCTACTTTTCTTAGGCATCTTCCAATCTATGACAAGCACCCTACCATCCTCATATTGAAAGTATACCTGATATCAGTCTGCGTTTCAATTTCAACGAGAGGGAGCGTTTGTCGTAATCTCCTTTAGGATATTTGAGTGTATGACAATTATAACAGCTATCTCTTCTATAAGATAGCAAAATGCGGTACTTTTCGGAACCTGTTGACAAATGCCGAAGAGTATGTTATCTTAATCTTGCAAACGGAGCCGCAGTAATGGAAGAGAGGCTTACATGCGGGAGTGGCTCAGTGGTAGAGCATCTCCTTGCCAAGGAGAAAGTCGCGGGTTCGATCCCCGTCTCCCGCTCCCGTTGCGGTTATGCGGCGACGTAGCCAAGTGGTAAGGCGCGGCTCTGCAAAAGCTGTATGCAGCGGTTCGAATCCGCTCGTCGCCTCCAAGAGAGACGTGAATACCCACGTCTCTTTTCTGCTTTTTGGGACACTGATGTATGCGACAACAACGCAGCTATCCTACTGAGGCAATCATCCTGAAGCATTTGAACTTGGGTGAAGCCGACCGCGTCATCACCCTCTTTACTCCCCGCAGAGGGAAGTACAATGTTATCGCCAAGGGAACGCGCCGCCCCGTTAGCAGGAAGGCGGGTCACCTTGAGTTGTTAAGTTACAGCCAAATCCAACTTGCTCTTGGTCGCAATTTTGATATTGTCACACAAGCTGTGGAGCGTGAACACTTTGCTCATCTACGTACTGAGTTGTGGCACATGACCTGCGGAATCTACCTCGCTGAACTCATTGATCGTTTCATCGAGGACACGACTGCTCACCCCGACGTCTACAACCTTCTACTGGAGTCACTGCGGTTCCTAGACCTGAATGCTGCTGAGTTAAAACGGCAACGCAGGGAGGGAACGGTATCTGTCGGGCAAGACCACAATCGCACACAACTGCTCTTACGCTACTTTGAGATCTACTTGCTCTCTGCTGTTGGCTACGAACCTGTTCTGCGCACCTGTGCCCATTGTGATGCCGAGATTCAACCTGTAGAGAATGGCTTCACTCCATCCCTAGGTGGTGCTCTCTGCCCTAACTGCTCGCATCTGTGGACGCGACCAATTTCAATGAATGCTCTCAAAGTCTTGCGCCTGTTACAACGCACTGCATGGGCACATGTTCCCTATTTCAACCTTGATGCCCATCTCCACTCCGAACTAGAGGCGGTTATGTATAGCCTACTACGCTTTCATTTGGAGCGCGATCTCAAAGCATGGAGTTTCTTAGAAATGTTACACTGATAATGATCATATTTAGGAGCTGATAAAAATGATTCATTTCTACGAACTATCTAAACTTGATGCCGCTCAATGTACGCGCCTCCTGCGGCGTGCGGAGATTGAGATTGACAAACTGCTTGAGTATGTGCGTCCGATTGTACATGCTGTACGTGATAATGGTGACGTGGCTCTCGTTGAGTTCATGGAGCGCTTTGACCGAGTGCAACTGACACCGGAGCGGTTACGTGTCAACCGCGAAGAGATTGAACGCGCTCATCACCAGCTCGACCATGCCGTCTACGCAGCCATCAAGCATGCCATTAGCAATGTGCGCGCCTTTCACGAGCGTCAGATGCCGCACGAGCAGTGGTTTACGCAGGTGGCTCCTGGTATTGTAGCGGGAGAGAAGATTACTCCCATTAGCAGTGTTGGCCTGTATGTGCCGCGTGGCAAGGGAGCATTCCCGTCAGTGCTGTATATGCTCGCCACGCCTGCTAGTATTGCGAAGGTGCCGCGTATCGTCGTCTGCACACCGCCAGGGCCAAGTGGAGAGGTTGATCCGGCTTCACTTGTTACTGCTGATCTGTGCGGCGTGCATGAAATCTATCGTCTCGGCGGCGCTCAGGCTATCGCTGCCCTGGCATATGGCACAGAGAGCGTCGCACGGGTGCATAAAATTATTGGACCAGGGAGTCCCTATGTTTCGGCGGCAAAGCGTTTGCTGTATGGCACGGTCGATGTTGGTCTACCTGCTGGTTCCAGCGAGGCTATTTTGCTGGCTGACGAAAGTGCTGACCCGGAATTAGTAGCACGCGATATGCTGATTGAGTCTGAGCATGGCCCTGACTCGTCCGGCTTGCTGGTGACGGATAGCCGCGCCCTAGTTGATGCTGTGCTGGCCCTACTGCCGGACAAGATTGCGGCATTGCCAGAGCCGCGCCGGAGCTTCTGCCGTACGGGGCTTGAAGCCCCAGAGGGAACGGGTGGTATTATTCTCGTGGAACATATGAGCGACGCCATCACTTTCATTAATGAATATGCGCCAGAGCACCTCGAAGTGCAGGTGCGTGAACCTTTCGCGCTCCTGCCAAAGTTGAAAAATGCTGGCGAAATTCTCATTGGGCCACACACGCCCATTTGCATAGGTAACTATAGCCTTGGCACAAACGCTGTATTGCCCACGGGCGGCTTTGCCCATACCTTCTCATGCACCACAGTCTTTGATTTCTTGAAACGCACAGGGTTAGCTTATGTCACAGAGGAAGGCTATGCTTCTCTGAGTGAAACGACGCGCTGTCTTGCTGAATTTGAAGGCTTTCCAGCCCATGCTAATGCTGTGACAGAGCGCAGAGTGTCGCAGAAAGTGTGAGATTGGTAATTCTCTATATCCCATATGTAAGAAGATGTGTTATAATGCCTCAAATGAGGATTGTATCTCTGCAAGAGGAGGCCCCGCATGAAGGGATGTGAGAGAATGAGTGCATATCATTTAGCTTCTGTGATGCGAAAATATATAAGCTGGCGTGCAGCTCTTCTCGCGTTACTTTGTGCTCTACTTTACCTCTCACGTTTGTCCTCAGCATCGGCTTTCTCTACAGGTCAGAACCTGCCATCACCTCTTCCAGAGGATACCACACGAGCAGGGGTCTCCGTGGTGCGCATCCTCACATCGTATACCGATACCCAATCAGGTACCATAACGCTGCAATGCACAGGACTGGGGGTGCTGGTCAAAAGTTGGGCACCTAGAAACAGTAACGATCAGAACGCCTGGATTCTCACCGATAGTACGCTGGTCAATGCTGGCAGTGGGACACTGTGTAGTCTACAGCATGGCCAAGTCAAACTTACTGCTCTGAGCGTGTATTTGAGTACGGCTTACAACCTACAACCTATTTCGGTGACCATTCCCAACCCTGCTCCCTCGACGCTGCGTTGTGCTTCAACCCCGTGTGACCATCAACTCCTGCTCTT
>JAFATZ010000175.1 GCA_019243675.1 Ktedonobacteraceae bacterium
TGGCATATACTTGCGCCAGGACCAGAACACAAAACAATTCATCGTGACTTCCACCATCCCTGGCTCACCTGCGGCAAAGGCTGGTATGAAGTACGGTGATATTCTCGTTGCGGTGAATGGTACGGACATCGCTGGCAGGGACGGGGCGAGTCTGCAAAGTCTTCTGCAGGGAAAAGTAGGCACCCCTGTTGCTCTGACCGTACGCCGCCCTGCCACGCAACACACGATTACCTTTCATATGGCACTTGCTGAGTTCCAAGAGCCATCGGTAATCATGCATTACATTGCAGAGGACCGCATCGCCGATATTCAAATTGCTCAGTTTTCTGAAGGGACCGCCGATCAACTCAAAGACAGCTTGCGGAAAGCGAAAAGCATAGGTGCCAAGCGTATTATCCTTGATTTACGTAACAATCCCGGTGGATATCTCACTGAGGCAGAGGATACCACTAGCGAATTTCTGTCCAGTGGCAACGTATTGCTGCAGCAGGATAGCGCAGGGCATCGCACCGCTGTTCCGGTTAGTGGCAGCACTGTCGATACCACGGACCCCATCGTCGTACTGGTCAATCAGTATACGGCCAGTGCAGCAGAGATTGTATCAGGCGCTTTGCAAGACAATCAACGTGCAATCATCATAGGAGAAACAACCTTTGGTACTGGTACTGTGCTCCAACAGTTTCTGCTGGCGGATGGCTCGGCTCTTTTGCTGGGCACACAGGAGTGGCTCACCCCAAACGGTCACTTCATTCGCGCTACAGGTATCACACCCAATAGCACAGTGAAACTGGGCCAGAATATCTTGCCACTTACTGCCAATGATGAAAACGCTGGATCTATGAGCGAACAGCAGATACTTACCAGTGGAGATGCACAGCTTGTAGCGGCAATTAAGTACCTAAAGGCTGTCCCGTGACCGCTTGATAGTACTTACTTGTAGGAGCATGGCCTAGCAGCGGGGCGATAAAGCGCGTTGCGGCAAGCACTTTTTCTAGATCTACGCCCGTCTTGATACCCATACCGTGCAGCATATAGAGCAAGTCCTCTGTAGCTAGGTTTCCAGCGGCTCCAGGGGCATAGGGGCAACCTCCCAAACCACCTGCTGAAGCATCAATCACAGTGATACCCATCTGTAGAGACGCAAGCACATTAGCAAGTGCCGTTCCACGGGTATCGTGAAAATGCACAGCGAGGCGCTCAATAGCAATGTTTCCCTCGGTAAGTAACAGGTGCAAGATATCAAGCACTTGGTTGGGAGTTGCCACACCAATAGTATCACCCAATGACAGTTCGTCAATGCCCATCTCTAAAAAGGACTGTGCGACGGCAAGGACACGTTGTGGGGCGACGGTGCCCTCATATGGGCAGCCGAAGACCGTAGAAAGGTAGCCGCGTACGGGCATGCCTTCTTGTTTTGCCAGTGCGACAACAGGCTTGATGTTTGCTATGCTCTCGGCAATCGTGGCGTTGATATTATGGTGTGTGAAGCTCTCACTAGCCGCAGTAAAAACAGCGATAGCGCGTACCCCAGCCGCCAGGGCATGCTCCATGCCTTTACGATTAGGCACTAGCACAGAAAATTGCGTTAGGTTCCTGTGTGCCAGACCTGCCATAACCATACTAGCGTCGCTCAGTTGAGGGATAGCACGAGGACTTACAAACGAGGTAGCTTCGACGATAGGAAAGCCAGCTTCAGCAAGCAGCGTAATAAACTGTATCTTCTGCAGCGTTGGAATGTGAGCCTTTTCGTTCTGCAGTCCATCACGAGGTCCAACCTCGACCACACGTACGGCATCGGGAAACGGCATGCCATGAAGTAGCATAGACTACGCTCCCCTGTTCTCATATGGAATCTGGCGGTTAGATGGATTGTTTGTCTCACTCTGCTGCGCCTTAACTTCTCGATCTACTGCTAGTAACGTAATGCCTGCTTGTCCTTGTACAGGTGCCTTGCTCTGCACACGTATCTTTGTAATTCTTCGGCCCCGCGTTGCCAGTACCGTGAAGGTCAGCCCCTCGTACGTGATCGTATCGCCAGTAGTGGGAATTTTATCTAATTGCGCGTATAAAAAACCACCGAGTGTCTCATAATAGGCATCGTCTAGATGCATATTCATCAGTTCATTGAAGTCGTAGAGGCTAATCTTTGCATCAAAGATATATTCGTGCTCATTGACCTTTTCATACAGGTTTTCCTCCCGATCATACTCATCTTTGATATCACCCACAATCTCTTCCACCAGATCTTCTATCGTCACGAGGCCAGCAACAGAACCATATTCATCAACAGCAATCACCATATGCGTACGCAGATTGCGTATCTCGCGTAGCAGATCATCGAGTTTCTTGGTCTCAGGCACAAAGTAAGCAGGGCGCACAAGGTCGCGAATAGGGAAGCTATTGTGCCCTTCGCGCAGTTGTTTAAGCATATCTTTGGTATATAGGATACCGATAATCTCGTCTAGTCCAACGCTAGCTTCATAGACCGGAATACGTGAGAAGCCACCTTGTAGCGCTACATCTACTGCTTGAGTGACAGTAGCATCACTGGGCAGTGTGACCATATCTATCCTTGGAATCATCACCTCACGCACCATTGTGTCGGCAAAGCCGAAGATGCTAGTAATCATGTCAGTCTCTTCTTCTTCAAGCACTCCTTCTTCTTCTCCAACCGTGACCAACAAACGCAGTTCTTCCTCGGTCACAAATGGGCCGCGATTGTGTACCTCTCCGCCTAGCATGCGCACAAAAAAAGAAGTAATCTTGCTGAGTGAGACAACAACAGGATTGAGCAACCACGTCGCACCTTTTACGGGCTCGAGCAGTGCAAAAGCCCAGTGCAAAGGATCCTGCACCGCTGCAGTCTTAGGAGTAATCTCACAGAAGATCAGCACAATAAGTGAGATGAGAACGGTAGAGATGAGTTCTCCGAAGTTTTCAGAGAAACGCAAGGCCAGCACGGTAGCCATGCTAGAGGCAACGATAACAGCCACACTATTGACTACCAGTATCGTGGAGAGAAACCTATTTGGATTGGCGAGAATTTGTTCGACTTCGGCGGCTTGCTGATTGCCTTCTTCAACCATATTTTTTAACTTAATACGGCTTATAGAGGTAAAAGCTGTTTCAGTAGCCGAAGCTACAGCACACAGCAGCAGAGCTACCAGCAGAATGGTCAGTTGTAACCATGCTTCTGCATCGAATTGCGCAACGCAAAAGTTCACACAGGAGGCTACACTAGCTAAGCCAGGGCCATCCATCGTAGTCATCACCCCTTATTTGCCATCTTCTGCAGAGACGTGTTCTGGAGACTCAATCATACGCAAAAAACGCGCAGGTGCCCCAACAACCAACGCTCCAGGTGCAACATCATGGCGCACAACCGTCCCGGCACCAGTATGAGCGTGTTCCCCCACTGTCACTGGAGCCACGAGCAGCGTGTCACTGCCGATAAAAGCATGTGCTCCGATAGTGGTATGATTCTTGCGCACTCCGTCGTAGTTACAAGTGATCGTACCTGCGCCAACGTTGACATGCTCTCCGACAGTAGCATCGCCAAGATAGGAAAAGTGATGCATATCTGTCTGCGCACCAACATACGAGTTTTTGACTTCTGCGAAGTTGCCCATACGAACGCCTTGAGCCAGGTGCGTCCCTGGCCGGCAGTGGCTAAAAGGGCCTACGCTTACATCATCTTCAAGTATTGCTTCTTCGAGCATTGAATTGCGCACAATACAACGATTTCCTAGTACTGACTGCTCAATGGCCGTCCCTGGACCAAGGCGACAAGCC
>JAFATZ010000244.1 GCA_019243675.1 Ktedonobacteraceae bacterium
CCAATTCTCCGCTTTGAGGATGAACGGCGATGAGCAGTAATGTTCCTTTGGTCTGAGACTCAACAAGCTCAACAACACTTTTGCTATCGAGAAGTGTACCCTGAGCCTCTACTTTACTCGCCAGCAACTCCGCACTGCTGACGCGGAGTTGCACGCCATCACTTGTGGCGTCGGTAACAGTGTCGTAGGCAATGTAAACGGTCTTACCGAAGAGCCAGCCCTGCTTTACTCCGATAGCGACCATGCGGCGAGTGGTGGAATCGAATCCTATATGTGTTAATAGACCGCATGTGCCATCAGAGCAGAATACTTTAGCCCCGAAATGAAACTTCTGCATTTCGGAGATGGAGATTGGTTTGTTCATTCCAGCCTCGTCACATCTATTTACCTGCTCGTAACTATTCAACCAACTACTCACGAATGCCACGTGGTGGCAATGGGCGCACAAGCGGACTCATGACTGGCACATCCTTCTTGCCACGAGGCAAGCGCTGACGTACCAAATAGTTAGGAGCTTTAGCCAGACCATCTTTTTCGAGCGTGACATCTGCACCGAAGCGGTTGAAAAACGACAATTCGAAGTTTGGCGTCTCACCCAATGCACCGTGAGGGCAGACCTCAACACAGTCGCCACAGAAGATGCAACGATCCAGGGCAAAGGCATAGCGCGTCAGAGTACGCTCGGCCATCATCAACGAGCCAGTTGGGCAAACTTGTACACAGGCACCACAAGAGACACAGTCGGTATCGTGCAGACTCACGTTGAATGGTGTCGCAACAATAGTATCGAAGCCCTTACCGAACATGCCATAGCAGTCGGGACCAATCACATCGTGACAGACACGCACACATTGTGTGCAGTTGATACACTTGTTTGGGTCACGCAGAATAAAGCTGTGCGACAAGTCCACCTCATAATCGTGGTAATCACTTGGTTCCCCGTCATGGAAGCGATTATCAGCGAGGCCATGCTCAATACTATACTTCTGCAGATCACACTGTCCAGCCGCTGGACATGCGCACTGCAAACAGCGTGCCGCTTCGCGCTGTGCCTGTTCTTGGAGATAGCCCTGCTCAATGAGCCTAAAGTTGCGCTTGCGTTGCTCGTAGGGCACCATTGGCATCTTCACCTTTGGTTCAAATGGCTTGTAGGGGACGATATCGAAGAGGTCAGGCTTACGCTCTTCCAATTCAAGGTGGCGTGCGACCTCATCCATATTTTCGCCCAGCAAGAAAGCATCAATTGAGCGTGCCCCAAGCTTGCCTTGCGCAACACCCTCAATGATAGTTTTTGCTCCCATCTGCGCATCACCACCAGCAAAGACAGCATGACGGTCGGTCATATAGTTATGCGGGTTCGTTTGGATAGTTCCCCACTTGGTCCACTTGGTGCCCGACTTCTCATCGAGTACACTGCGATCAACTGCTTGGCCGATAGCAGGGATGACGGAGTCGCATTTCATAACAAACTCAGAACCAGGAATAGGAATAGGGCGACGTCTCCCGCTAGCATCCGGCTCACCGAGCTTGTTTTTCTGGAACTCAACGCCAGTCACCTTACCATCCTCGGTCATAATGCGCGTCTGGCTGACGTAGAACTGTAGATCGGTGCCCTCGGCCTCACCATCCTCAACCTCCTCCATAGTGGCTCCCATCTCAGCGCGCCCACGACGATACATCGTATGCACTTTTGCCCCTAAGCGTAGTGAAGTACGGGTACAGTCGAATGCGGTAAAGCCTCCTCCGATGACAACTACCTCTTTACCCTCTGTTACCGGAACACTTTTTCCCTCTACTTTTTCAGCGAGGTAGGCAATAGCATTGACAACGCCCTCGGCATCCTCACCAGGAACTTTTAACGGGTTACTCGTCCAACAACCAATAGCGAGATAAACGGCGTCGAAGCCTTGCGCGAACAGATCATCAATGGTGAAGTCACGCCCTAGCTTTACATTGGTTTGTAGGTCAACTCCCAACTGCCAGACGTGATCAAGTTCGCGGTCCATCATATCCTTTTGCAGGCGATACTCTGGAATGCCATAGCGCAACATACCTCCCGGCTGTGGCTGCATGTCAAAAACCTTACAGTAATGTCCCTTGAGGGCCA
>JAFATZ010000259.1 GCA_019243675.1 Ktedonobacteraceae bacterium
TTCACCAGCGGCACAGCCAGCGTGGCACTTGCCAGACGCTGTACCGTAAAGTTCGTGTTCTCCTCCTGGGTAATCATCATGATGAGCCTAGTCTGTGGACACAAAGCGCTGAGTTGCATGAGCGCCTGCGCACTCTCAGGCCGATTAGCATGCACTGCCACAAAGGCGATGTCAGGTGGCGGCTCTTGAAAACGTGGCAACGCAGCTAACGCAGCTTCATAGTCCTGGAAGATCACCACGTGGTGCCCACTGGGTCGCACATTGAGCGTGAAAATAGCTCGTATGGTGCGTGATGGCTCAATGACCAGAATGCGCTTGCCGACGGTGCTGCTCATTTTCCTCTTTCTCTGTCTGCCTCATAACTTTGTGCTCCCATCTACAACGAACTTGAGGACACGCTGGAAGGGCAATTTGCACTAGGACTTTAGTCGAGAGCTACAGGCAGGGTACCACACGATGGGAGAGGCCTCTAGCCTCTCCCTTGTGCTTGCTTGATGTCTATATGTTCAACAAGCTGGTGGAATTGTTGACACAGGGCAAAGCAGGGCAGAAGCCTCTCCTCTTGACCCGAAACCATCAGCTCTAACAGATACATCTGCATTCCCGTCGAGAGAATCTGCATTTCATTGGCGTCCAAGGGGGTTTCTTGCTCCCAGTCTTCTCGTTGCAGCATATCCTCGACCTTGGTTTTTAAGCCCCAGACAACCACTTTGGCAAAAGCAACGTTGGGTAGGTCATCAGGTTTTTGCAGCAGTGTTCTTTCAAAGGTGCGTAGTGCCTCTTGTAACAGACGAACTGTTGGCAGGGTCAAGAAGAGTTTCGAGACTGGTTGTGGATCCTGTGGTGGGGGTCTGCGTCGTTTTTTCTTACTCACGAGAAGCATCCTCCTCCCGAAGAGAGGTGAGCGTGTTCACCTCGTTGGGGATCATTGCACTTGTGTTCTCATCCATAGTTTCCTCTTTTATCTCTACCTCATGACTTTGTGGTACAATTTAGGGAGACATGTGTTGTAATACCTAATCAATTATGCAGTGTAAAGTAGAGTTTGACCATGACCGATGATGTCCCTGCAAAAACGCTCTCTACCACATGGATAGGACAAAATTAGGTATGTAGGTAAGGACGAGTATGATAGACATAGGACAAGTGTTACGAGACTACCGCAAAAGCTATAAGCTGACTCAGGAGCAACTAGCAGAACGTCTTGGAGTAGAGCCGAAAACGGTTATTCGCTGGGAAAATGGCCAACCTTTGCGCAATGTAGAGAAATTACACCGTTATGCAGATCTGCTTGGGGTCTCCCCTGTCGCCTTTGGCCTCCAGCCTTTTCGACAACGTTCCCCACAAGAGATCGATGCTGTGGTTGCACATGGTTGGGAGTTGATGGCCCGAGCACGATACCGAGAGGCGAGAAACACGCTAGCAACGCTCCTGCTTGATGTTCACATTGAGAGCGACGATGAAACCTTGCTCCGAGCCGTGGGACGTGCTTATCATCTTGCTGGGCATGCCGTAGCAACGAATGTACGCACTGACGAGGTAGCGCAGGCTATCAAGTATTTTCAGACGATGCAGGACATTGCACAACAGATTGATGATGCTACCTTGCTTAATGTGGCTCTGACCTATCATGGGGATATGCTACGGCGTGCGGGGGAGATCTCCAAAGCTTTAGAATATCTGGAAGGAGCACGTGACAGTACACCGGGGGCCGATTCTCTAGCAAGAGGAAATAATGCGCAACTCTTGGCAAGGGTGCAAGTGGTACAGGGAAATATGCGTGATTTTGAGCAGGCAATGAGAAGAGCCGAAGATATTGCTGCTAGCAATCCTTCGGGAAGTATTACTATCACCTATAGCTTGGGAACTGTCTACGAAGAATGGGCCAAAATACTAGCGAAACGGGGAAAGATGGAGGAGGCGTTGAGATATATTCACTTGGCAAACGAGCATTTGCCGCAAGGCCCACGCTGGGAATTGCTCTTGAAGGTGGGACGATCTGAGGCAATGGTGTATGGAGGAGGTGAGCTTGAAGAAGGGCTGGAACTAGCCAAGGAAGCCGCTCATCTTGCCCTAGAAACGGGAAATATACGAACGTTAGAACGCATCTACGGGATCAAGAAGTATCTGCGACAACAGCGCATGAGGTTTGGTAGGGCTGATGACGAGCTGGGGGAAATGCTGGAAGGGCAAATTGAATCATGACTTTAGTCGAGAGCTTAATTGAAGAAGCTTGTAGGCAAGCTACTAAGCACCGAAGATACAAGCAAAGACGATGGAGTCTTCCCCTCTAGTTCAGATATATAGTGCCAAATATGTTATAATATACGAGCCGTAAGACCCCTTGTGTGTTTTTGGGGTGGATGGTAAGAGATCAGAAGGAAGTCAGTTGTTATGGATTTGATAGATAAACTTGCTAGTCTGGCACAACGCTACGAGGAACTGAATACTCTGATGGCCGGGCCAGAGGTACTTGACGACCTTGCTCTGCTGCAACGCTATGGACGCGAACATGCGGAGCTTGAGAAAGTCGTCCAGCAGTATTATGACTTGCTCAAGATAGATAAGCAGATCGCCGAAGCGCAGGAGATGCAGCAGAGTAGCGATGATGCAGAACTGCGAGACCTGGCCTACGAGGAAGGCGAGTATCTCAAGAGAAGTAGGGAACAGCTTATAGAGCAGATAAAAATCTCCCTGCTACCCAAGGATAGGATGGATGACAAAAACGCCATTGTGACCATTCAGGCTGGCACGGGCGGTGACGAGGCGGCCCTCTTCGCAGGTGAGCTTTTGCGCATGTACAGCCGCTATGCCGACATGCATCGCTGGAAGATTGAGGTGCTAGATGTCAACGAGATGGGCCAAGGTGGGATCAGGGATATCACCTTTGTGGTCAAGGGCAAAGGTGCCTATAGCCGCATGAAGTACGAAGGAGGCACACACCGTGTGCAGCGTGTTCCCGTTACTGAATCTAACGGGCGCATTCACACCTCTACAGCAAAAGTAATTGTCCTGCCAGAGGTTGATGATGACATTAACATCGAGATCAAAGATAATGATATTCGTGTCGATGTCTACCGCTCCACTGGTCACGGTGGCCAGAGCGTGAACACCACCGACTCAGCAGTACGTATTACACATATGCCTAGCGGCCTCGTCGTCACTTGTCAGGATGAGAAATCACAGCTCAAAAATAAACTCAAGGCTATGACCGTGCTCAAATCTCGTCTCTGGGATATGGAGGAAGAGCGCCGCCAAGAAGAGCTGCGTAAGACACGGCATTCACAAGTGCAGACTGGCGACCGCAGCGAGAAGATTCGTACCTACAACTTCCCCCAGGACCGCGTTACCGATCACCGCATCGGTTTGACACGGCACAATCTCCCCGATGTCATGAGTGGTGAAATTGATGAATTCATCGACAACCTGATTGCAGTTGATCAGATCGAGAAGTTGCAAAATCTGTAGCGAGAGCGCGGCACAAGAACCGCCTCTTGCTGCGTCATTTTATCTAGGAGAGTCATGCCACTCGCGCAAGCACAAGCCATCCGTACCATTTTCTTCGACGTAGGGTACACGTTACTACGTCCTTCACCTTCGTCTGGCGAAGTTTGCCAGCGCGTCTGCCAACAACTCGACCTACACATTCATCTTGATGCATTAGAGCAACGCATGTATGAAGCAGAGGACTACTTTTTGCGTCAGGCACAGAGCAATAAGCCTACTTGGGCAAGCGAAGAGTCTATCTATGCCTTCTGGCTGACTTACTACATGAACCTGCTACGCCCATTTGTGGAAGAGCATGAGGAACGGCGTCTCTACCAGCTCTCCCATGCTATCATTGAGGAGTTCGCACAACATACAAGCTGGGAGACGTACCCCGACGTCGTACCTACACTTGATGTGCTAACTGAACATGGATATACACTGGGTGCAATCTCTGATTGGGGCATCACCCTTGGCCCCATCTTGCGTAATCTTGGCCTCGTCAAATATTTTACGACGCTGCTGGTCTCTGCAACAGCACGTCAGGCCAAACCAGCGTCGGCACTCTATGAATTGGCGCTAGAGCGTACTAATTCCATTGCTGATTATACACTGCACATAGGAGATTCCTACATTCTCGATGTACTGGGAGCACGCACGGTTGGCATAACACCCGTGCTGCTTGATCGCCTAGGACTGTTAGAGCAGAGGAATGTTGACTGCCATCTTGTGCATTCTCTGTATGAGCTGCTTGATCTATTGGAACTGCCACGATAGGTATGTAGCGCTCTACAGTTTTCTTTCTGCCTCTGGATTGAAGCGATATAAACGGGCAGGGCGGTGCGTCCCTTCCATTTTCTTTACTTCTGTATCTTCTAGAATACCGGTAGCAAGAATCTTCTTACGGAAATTGCGCTTGTCAAGCTCGCGATGAAGAATGATTTCGTAGACCTGCTGCAGTTCACGCAGGGTAAACTGCTCTGGTAGCAAATTGAAGGCAATTGTTGTATAGTCGAGTTTACCGCGCAGACGGCTGAGCGTATATTGGAGAATTTTCTCATGGTCGAAAGCCAGCGATGGTAGCTTGTAGACAGAGAACCAGCCAACATCGCTGGCGTCACTAGCAGCCCTGACCTGCAAGCGTTCAGAGTCGAGCAGTGCAAAATACACAACCGTAATCACACGTGTGCGCGGATCACGTCCGGGATCGCCAAAGGTGTACAACTGCTCCAGGTAGACATCTTGTACTCCGGTCTCCTCCTGCAACTCTCGCTTGGCCGCAGCTTCTAATGACTCATCAATATTGACAAAGCCACCAGGAATCGCCCA